>JAFRWH010000047.1 GCA_017438085.1 Bacillota bacterium | reverse complement strand
TGAGCAATGCCGCCCAGGTCCATAACTTCCTGTACGGAGGATGCGCAGAGCAGAGCAAAGCCTGTCTGACGGGTAGCCATTACGTCTGAATGGTCGCCGAAAATGCACAGTGCGTGGGTAGCAAGGGTTCTGGCGGAAACGTGGAATACGCCCGGCAGCAGCTCACCAGCGATCTTGTACATGTTGGGGATCATCAGCAGCAGACCCTGGGAAGCGGTGTAAGTGGTGGTAAGTGCACCGGCAGAAAGAGAGCCGTGTACAGCACCTGCAGCGCCGCCTTCGGACTGCATTTCGACTACCTTTACCTGCTGACCGAACAGGTTCTTCTGGCCATGGGCGGACATGTCATCTACGGACTCTGCCATGGGAGAAGACGGGGTAATCGGGAAGATAGCAGCTACGTCCGTAAATGCGTAAGACACATATGCGGCAGCAGTGTTACCATCCATGGTTTTGAATTTTTTTGCCATCGTGTTTTTCTCCTTTATAGATTATTACAATGATTTTATTGCAACATAAAACATCGCAAAAATTAGCAGTAGTATTATATTACGAAAACTGATAACTATCAAGGGTATGTTATGAAAATAACTATACTATATTCGCAATGATTTCCTTTAGCTGTGCGATTATTTCGTTGGATGGCGCGATGACAGCCGGCAGCTTTGAATTAAACTCCGCTTTATAGATGAGCTCCTCGGGCATGTGATCCACAGAATAATAATTTCTTCTGCCCAGGAATCTTTTCAGTTCCTTCTCCTGGACGCCTCTGTTGTTTTTGTTTATAACGATAAGAGCTTCGGGAAATGTAAGCATGAATTCCGCGATGTAGGCCGATGCGCCAAGCAGCTTTGTTGGCATAGGGTCGATGACAAAAAGATTCAGATCCATTTCTGCTGCGATATCCGAAGGGTCGTAGATGCCTGAGCAGTCGAAAAAGCAGATGTTCCCGGGAGCTGACGCTATGAGCCTGAACAGCTTTCCTCCTTCAAATGGCGCTCTGTCTTCGGGTTCCCTTATGAGCCAGTTTACCGCGTCCCTGATGTTTTCAGCTCCGTGAAGGCTCTTTCTCTCCTCCAGCAGCTTTCTTACAGAACAGAAAGGATACAGCCCCTCCCTCTTTTCAAAGCCCAGCGCCTGGTAAAAATACGGCGCGCCGAGTTCCGTCAGCGATACCTGGCGTTTTCTTTTCGGCTCCGCCTGTCCCTGCGCTGCCTGAGTCCTGCCGGCAGCAAGATAGGCAAGGCTTCCGCATATAAAACTGGCTCCGGCTCCCGGGAAAGCCGGAAACACAGCTATCCGCAGCTTTCCGTATTCTCCGGAAGCGTTATCTGATTCAATATAATTCATTAAAAAATCTCCCCTTTTGATGGGGAGATTTTACATTATTTCGCATTTTATGTCAATATTTAACTGGTTTTATTTTACAAACAGCTCTTCCTTTTCGGATACCAGTTCATTGGCTGCTTTGATTACAGCATCAGCTGTGAGACCATACTTTTCGTAGAGTTCGCCGGGCTTGCCGGATTCGCCGAAACTGTCCTGAACACCTATCATGACCATCTTTGCAGGAGCTTTCTTGGCAAGGCACTCTGCCACTGCAGAACCGAGTCCGCCGATGATGCTGTGGTCCTCGATGGTGATTATGCCATCGCAGTCCCTTGCGGCATCGCATACAGCTTCCTCATCCAGAGGCTTGATGGTGTGGATATCCAGCACTCTGGCCTGAATGCCCTCCTCCGCCAGCTTTTCAGCGGCTTCAAGCGCTATGGGGAGCACGCTGCCTGTAGAAAGGATAGCGATATCGTTTCCGCCGCGCAGCACTGATGCCTTGCCTATCTCGACCTTTGCATCCTCGGGATAAACCACGGGAACAGCAGCTCTTCCCAGCCTTACATAACAGGGCCCGTCAAAGGCTGCAGCCTGTCTGATAAGCTGCTTTGCAGATACATCGTCAGCGGGGTTGATAACTGTCATTCCGGGGATCATCCTCATGAGTCCGATGTCCTCTATGCACTGATGGCTGGCTCCGTCCTCGCCCACGGAAAGTCCTGCATGGGAAGCGCAGATCTTTACGTTTGCATGAGTGTAACCGATGGAATTGCGGATTATCTCATAGGCTCTTCCGCTGGCGAACATGGCGAAGGTGCTGGCAAATGCTATCTTGCCGGAAAGAGCAAGACCTGCTGCCATGCCCATCAGATTGTCTTCAGCGATGCCCGCATTGAAGAATCTTTCGGGATAATGCTTCCTGAATTCGCCGCTTTTTGTGGAACCTGAAAGGTCAGCGTCAAGCACAACTATGTTGGGATTTTCAGCGCCCAGCTCCACCAGGACCTTGCCGTAGCTTTCTCTTGTTGCGATCTTGTCTGCCATTACAGTACACCTCCCAGCTCTGCCATTGCCTGCTCAGCCTGCTCCAGGTTTGGAGCCTTGCCGTGCCAGCCTGCCTGATCCTCCATAAAGCTTACGCCCTTGCCCTTTACGGTTTTTGCGATTATGATGGTGGGCTGACCCTTGCACTCTCTTGCCTTAGCAAAAGCATCCAGTATCTGCTCCATATCGTGGCCGTCGATGCATATAACGTTCCAGCCGAAGGCTCTGAACTTTTCGTCCAGAGGCTGAACGCTCATTACGTCCTCGTTGCGGCCATCGATCTGAAGTCCGTTATTA
>JAFRWH010000046.1 GCA_017438085.1 Bacillota bacterium | reverse complement strand
CGCCAAAGCCCCACATCACGCTGTCGTCACAGCAGCGCTCTATCTCCCTTTCACCGATCAGGAAGCCGTCCGCAATTCCGGCAAGATCCCTGAAGGCGTCCTCATCCTTTATGATGATAGGCCTGTCGGATATATTGGCGCTGGTCATTATCAGGCTCGGAGGGCAGCCATCTCCGCCGTTTTCCTCCGGTTCGAAAAGCAGGAAGTGCACCGGTGTGTAAGGAAGCATCACGCCTATGCGGCTGTTCTCGCTGATGTGCATCATATAGCGGGGATAAAGCTTCTTCAGCAGCACTATTGGCCGCTCTTTTGAGAGCAGCAGCTTCTCCTCTTCCTCCGAGACGAAGCAGTGCCTGCGCACCTCGTCCAGGTCCCTGCACATTATTGCAAAGGGCTTTTCATCCCTGTGCTTGCGGCGCCTAAGTTCCATGGCCAGTTCAGGGTCGTCTGCCCTCGCTGCCAGATGGTAGCCGCCCAGGCCTTTGATGGCAACTATCCGGCCCTGCCATAGGGAATTCTTTGTCAAAGCGATGGGCTCTCCGCTTTCGGGAGCTCCGTCAGCTCCGCAATAGATCAGCCCCGGCCCGCAGTCAGGGCAGCAGGTTGGCTGCGCGTGATATCTGCGGTCCTCTATATCCGTATATTCCTTTTCACAGACAGGACACATGGGGAACTCCGCCATTGTGGTATTCTTTCTGTCATAGGGAATGTCTTTTATTATCGTAAAGCGCGGGCCGCAGTTCGTGCAGTTTATGTAAGGATAGCGGTAGCGTCTGTCTTTCTTATCGAAAAGCTCTCTCCGGCAGTCCTCGCAGATGCATATGTCAGGAGACACAAGAGCTACTTTTTCCGCAGCTCCGTCAGAAGCCAGTATGCGGAAATCCGTAAAATCCTCCAGAGCTTCGTACTCCTGAACCTTCACGTCCTCGATCAGAGCCAGCGCGGGTTTTTTAGTCCAGAGCTCCTCGGCGAAGGCATCGAGAGCTTCCCTCTCGCCTTCGATCTTAAGCTCCGCCCCAAGACTGGTGTTCCGCACCCAGCCGTTGAGCTCGTGACCAATGATCTGCTTATGGATGAAAGGCCGGAAGCCCACACCCTGCACTATTCCCTTGACTTCTATTATATAGCCTGCCTTAGCCATCTGGTCCTCGAACGCAACGCAAAAATGCGGGTACTGCAACCCAAGTTGATATAATTTTAAGGTATAAGCAGGTTTTTTGCAACCGATTGGGTCTAACAATTATTGAATGAATGGTATCTGCTAAATCGATATAAATTATATCGTAAAGCGAAAGATTGTTAATATATAAACAGGCCCGGATCATCCGGACCCGGGCCTGAAAATGCTTCTGTTTCGTTGAATTCGGTTCTAATTTGCGTTGTTTTTCAGCCAGTTGAATGCAACATTTGCATAAGCTGCAGCGCCTACGGGAATGCAGTCCTCTTCAAACACTACCTTAGGATTGTGGATCGCAACTGTATGACCTTCTGCGATGGAGCCTGCCCCAAGCTTAAGCACCAGCGCGGGGATCCTGTCGGTGATCACTGAAAAATCCTCTCCGCCGAAGGAGGTGGGATAATCGCAGAGCAGAGTCCCGCCCTTGCCTGTAGCCTCTTCCACCCAGGGGAATATCTCACGGCAGAGATCCGGATCATTTATAACGGGCAGACCTGCCTTTGTCAGATTCACCTCGGCTTCGCAGCGCATAGCTTTTGCCACATTGGTTGCGATATCCACGATGCGGCCTCTTATGAACTCGCCCACAGCCTTGTCGTAGACCCTGAGGGTACCCTTGAATTCAACTGTGTCGGTAATGACATTAGGCGCGCTGCCTCCGTTTATCTGGCCGAAGGTCATTGCAACTCTTGAACCCTGGGCAACCTCCATGGACAATATGTGCTGCAGCGCCACTATAACCTCGGCTGCAGCGGTTATGGGATCCACAGCCGTGTGAGGCTGGGCACCGTGGCCGCCCTTGCCCTTTATTTTGATGCTGATTCCAGTGCCGGAGGAGAAAGCAGGGCCTATGCTGTAGTGTATGGTGCCGGTGGTGGAGATGTCGGTTCCCGTAGCCACGTGGATGGCCATGGCTTTGTCGACCTTAGGATTTTCCAAAAGCCCTGCGTCCACCATCTTCTGGCAGCCTCCGCCACCCTCTTCCGCGGGCTGAAAGTCCAGGATGACCGTGCCCTTAAGCTGGTCCTCCACTTCCTTCAGCATCTGAGCTGCGCAGAGCAGCATAGAGCTGTGGATGTCGTGGCCGCAGGCGTGGCAGGAATCCTTTTGTGAGGCAAACGGAAGCCCGCTCTGCTCCTTAAAGGGCAGAGCATCGTAGTCGGCTCTCAGCAGGAATACGGGTTCCCCCTTTCCTACCTTAGCCTTAATGCCGCACTTTATTATCTCCTCCCACTCTATCCCAAGCTTATCCAGCCTGGCGGTGATGTAGTCTCTTGTCTCTTCAACGTCGAACTGGGTGCCCGCAAACTGGTGTATGCAGCGCCTGTCAGCAACAGTCTGCTCGTTGAGTTCCTTTGCTCTTTTTACGAAATCAGGCATATTTACCTCCTTTCAATATAAAAGACCGGCCGCGTCAAAACGAAGCCGGTCTGTGATTTACTGTTCGGAAACCTTTACATAAGGCTTGCCGTCGCGGATCTGTCCGCAGAGGTCTATGAACCATCTGAACAGAGGATCTGCCTCGGGAGCTTCAGCGGGGATCTTGTCGTCGCCCCTCATCCTTTCGGGATGGAACTGGAAGCCGAAGATGGGCAGTGATGTGTGTTCCACAGCCTCCACATTGCCCTGCGGAGACACAGCGGTGATCTCAAGATCGTCGCCCAGTCTGTCCACATAGTAATTGTGATAGCTGTTGATGTAGAAATCATCGCCCCAGATCTTTTCGATAAGGGAGCCCTTCTTGGTCTTTACGGTGTGGGCGGTGTTGAAATGGCCTACGCCCTTGCTCTCTGCCAGATCCAGGAGGATGCTTCCGTTGAGGCAGCAGTTGACCTTCTGATGACCCTCGCAGATACCCATGATGGGCTTGCCCTTGGCTTTGAAGGCGTCGAACAGAGCCTTCTGGAACTCGTCTCTTCTGGCGTGACCCTCAACTATGCGCTCCTGGGGAATGCCGGGGAGCGGCTTGAAGTTCATGGCGCCGGGGAAGATAAGTCCGTCGCAGCGCTCTGCATAGTCTTCTATGCAGCTTCTGTCAAGAGGCATAAGAGGAATGCCGCCGTTTCCGGCAACAGCCCACTCATAAGCCTTGGTGAGCATCATGCCCTGGGAATAGAACTGAAGGTCCAGGCAGGGGCCCCAGGCGATAAGTATTACCGGTTTCTTGCTCATGACTTAGGCCTCCTTCCTGCAAAGCTCGATGAAGTAGTTGAAGAGGGCATTGTCTTCCGGGCGCGGAGCATCAACATCAGTTGGAACTCCGGTCATGGGAGACTTGGTCTTGAAGAACTCCATAAGTCTGGCGTTCAGCTCCATGTCAGGCTCGATAGGATCCACAAGATCCTTGTTGGCCGCCCATTCGGCATCATCAGTCGTCTTATAGGTCTCTGGATGCCACATTACGCCGAATACGGGAAGCTCTTTGTGCCATACGGCCTCGATGACTCCGTCCTCGGTGCAGGCTGCAGCTTCAAGCCCTGCGCCCAGATCCTTGATAGCCTGAGTGTTGTAGTTCTTTACAGTGATCTCAGGTCCCAGAAGCTCTGCCAGCTTGCTGCCTTCAGCAGTCTTTACCTTGTAGTCAGCTCCGGCAGGATGCTTTATCTTGAGATCACCTTCGATGTCCTGATAAAGGCTGCCGCCGAGAGCAACGTTCAGCACTTCCATGCCGCGGCCAATGCCAAAAATCGGCTTGCCCTTGGCCAGGAAGGCTTTGCAAAGAGTCAGATCCAGGGAGTCCTTGGTGAAGGACAGGGCGGACTGCGCTTCGAACACGGTCTTACCCTCGGGGACTCTTACGCTTTCGTTATAGCGGGCAGGATTGATGTTGTACATGCTTCCTGCCAGCAGCAGTCCGTCAGCCATTTCAGCGTAGTCCTCATAGAATCTGGCTTCAAGAGCAAGATAGGGGGAACCGCCTGCGCCTGCCACAGCGGAGGCATAGCTCCGCTTGGTCAGGTAGAAAGGCCTGTGGCTCATGGGATCGTTGAAATCATCCGGTGTGATAATTATAAGTGGTTTCATGCTGGTCTCCTTAGGCCGCTAAAGTCCGTTGACTTCTCTTACATGATGGCATGCAACGAAGTGGTTGGGGAAGATCTCCTCCAGATCCGGGAACTTCTGCAGGCATACCTCTGTCGCATAGGGGCATCTGGGAGCGAATCTGCAGCCCGGCTTGGGGTTGATGGGGGAGGAAAGCTCGCCCTTCAGCAGTATTCGTTCTCTCTTCTGACCTATTGCGGGAATAGGAATAGCGGAAAGCAGCGCCTGAGTGTAGGGATGGAGGGTCCTGTTGAAGAGTTCCTTTGCAGGAGACTTTTCCATCATTGTGCCCAGATACATAACCATGATGTCGTTGGCGATGTGCTTAACGACGGACAGGTTATGGGTTACGAACATGTAGGCGATGCCTCTCTCCTGCTGCAGGTCCTGCATCAGGTTCAGGATCTGTGCCTGAATGGATACGTCCAGAGCGGATACAGGCTCGTCGCAGACGATGAACTTGGGGTTCAGTGCCAGCGCTCTTGCCACACCGATTCTCTGGCGGCGTCCGCCGTCCAGCTCGTGGGGATAAGCGTTGTAGAGTCTGGCAGCCAGACCTACGGTATCCATCAGCTCGTCTACCTTCTTCTCCTGATCAGCTTTGTTGCTGTATACCTTGTAGATATCCAGAGGCTCTGCAATCAGCTGGGAAACTGTCATACGGGGGTCCAGAGAGGAGAAAGGATCCTGGAAGATGATCTGCATCTCCTTGCGGAGCTCCTTCTGTCTTGCTTTGCTGCAGCCGGTGATCAGCTCGCCTTCGAACCAGGTCTCACCATCGGTGGTGGGATGGAGGTTCAGTATGGCGCGGCCAAGTGTGGACTTGCCGCAGCCGGACTCACCTACTACGCCCAGGGTCTCGCCGGCATTCAGGGTGAAGGTGATGTCATCCACTGCATGAAGCGGACCGGAGGGTGTATCAAAATATTTCTTTAAGTGTTTGACTTCGAGTAAAGGAGCACTCATTATTCTTCACTCTCCTTTCCTTCGGTGTTGATGGCTTGGTCATTGAAGAGCATGCAGCGTACAAAGTGTCCCGGAGCGATCTCGTTGTAGGGAGGCTTTACGTCGCAGGCTTCGGTGTGCTGCGGGCAGCGGGGCCCGAAGGGGCAGCCTGCAGGCAGGTTTGTGGGATCCGGGGTAAGACCCTGGATAGGAGTAAGCCTGTCTACGTCCAGGTCGAGTCTGGGGAGAGAACCGAACAGGCCCTTGGTATAGGGGTGAGCGGTCTCGTTGTAGATGTGCTCCAGAGTGCCAAATTCCATGATCTCGCCACCGTAGATAACTGCAACCTTGTCGCAGATCTCTGCAACAACGCCCAGATCGTGGGTGATCATCAGAAGAGAGGTGCCGAGTCTTTCTCTCAGGCCTCTTATCATGTCCAGAACCTGTGCCTGAATGGTAACGTCAAGAGCTGTGGTAGGCTCATCGGCGATGATCATCTCCGGATTGCAGGCATGGGCTATAGCGATGATTACACGCTGGTTCATGCCGCCGGAGAACTTATGGGGATATTCGTTGGCGCGGTCTGCGGGAATTCCTACCATCTCCAGCATCTGAAGCGCTCTTATCTGAGCATCAGCCTTGGAGATACCTTCATTGTGAAGCAGTACCATTTCGGCGATCTGATCGATGACCTTATGTACGGGGTTGAGAGCGGTCATGGGATCCTGGAATACCATGGAGATCTTGCCGCCTCTGATGGCTCTCATATCCTTTTCAGGTGTTTTCAGAAGGTCCTGTCCGTCAAACCAGATCTCGCCGCTCTTTACTTTCCCGGGAGGATTGGGTATAAGACCCAGGATGCCGAGAGCTGTGGTGGTCTTACCTGCGCCAGTCTCGCCTACCAGGCCCAGGGATTCGCCCTTTTCAAGCTGCAGGTCTATGCCGTTAACAGCTTTTACAACACCATCTTCTGTTTCGTAATAGATGGTTAGATTTTTGATATCAAGTAATGCCATGTCTAACCTCCTATTATCTCTTCATCTTCGGGTCGAGTGCATCGCGCAGGCCATCACCGATAAGGTTCAGCGAGAAGATGGTCAGCATGATGAACAGGCCGGGGAAGAATACCAGATTCGGTCTGTTGAATATGAATGCTCTGGAACCGGACAGCAGAGCGCCCCACTCAGCCGCGGGGGGCTGTATGCCCAGTCCGATGAAGCTCATGGATGCTGCGGAAAGGATAGCGCCCGCAACGCCCATGGATACCTGTACGATTATAGGAGCAAGGCAGTTGGGAAGTATGTGTCTTAAAATGATACGTCCGTCGCTGGCTCCGTTGGCTCTTGCTGCTTCAACGAATTCCTGCGCCTTGGCGCTCATTACGGAAGCTCTTACCATTCTCGCATAGCCCGGGCAGGATGCGATACCTACCGCAAGCATGGTGTTGAACAGACCCTGACCCAGGGCTGCGCAGATACACATAGCAAGTATCATGGTGGGAACGGCGTGGGTAACATCGAAGAACCTCATGATAAGGTTATCGATCCTGCCGCCGTAGAAGCCTGCAATGGCGCCCAAAGTACCTCCGACTGTCAGTGCTATGGAAACGGAAATTACACCTACGAAGAGGGATACGCGGGATCCGAGAACTATTCTGGAGAACAGGTCTCTTCCTACTACATCAGTGCCGAAGGGATGCTCAGCGCTCATGGGAGCCAGGGCATTAGCCAGATCCTGTTCGTCTTCGCCGTATTTGGCGATCATAGGAGCAAACAGGGCCATCAGCAGCAGACATGCAAAGATCACAAGACCGACTACGGCCATCTTTCTTTGAGCAAATCTGTGAGCGACTTCTCTGAAGCGGCTCTTCTTTTTACTTTCTGGTTAGTTTCCATTATGCTGCTGCACCTCCTTCCGCTTTAGCTTCCTTGGGTGCTTCGATCTTCTTTTTCTTGTTGCTCACATACTGAGCCTTAAGACGAGGATCGATATATGCGTACAGAACGTCAACGATAAGGTTTACGATGGATGTAGCAAAGGCGATCCAGAGTACGCCGCCCTGTACTACGGGGTGATTTCTCTGGTTAACAGCGTCTGTCATCATCTTGCCAAGGCCGGGGATAGCGAAGATCTGCTCGGTGATGATCATACCGCCCATGTTGGTACCGAATGCCATACCGATCTGAGTTACTACAGGCAGCAGAGCGTTCTGCAGAGCGTGTCCTGTTATGATCTTGAACTCAGTCTGACCCTTAGCTCTTGCTGTTCTGATATAGTCGGAACGGATGACCTCAAGCATGGAGGATCTGGTCATTCTCATACGGGAAGCGATACCGGTAAGACCTACGGTGACAGCGGGAAGCACTGCGTACTGGGGTCCGTACCAGCCGGAAGTGGGGAACCACTTCAGCTTTACGCCGAACAGCACTATCATCATCAGACCTAACCAGAAGGAAGGCATGGATACGAATATAAGACCGATAGTTGTTGCCAGATAGTCTACTGCGTGATTTTGTTTTATGGCTGAGATTATGCCCAGCGGAACGCCTACCAAGGTACCGAATATGGTTACCAGCAGCGCCATAACGAAGGTCGTGGGGAATCTTTCAGCTATTTCTTTAGCGACCGGCATTTTTGTAGTGTAGGAAGTACCCAGATCGCCGTGTAAAATACCTACAAGATAACGGAAATAACGGGTCCAAAAAGGATCGTTAAGACCGAGTTCTTCTCTGTACTGTTCTACTGCTTCATCCGAAGCGTCATTGCCCAGTATCATACGGGCGGGATCACCGGGGGTGATGTACAGCATCGTGAAGATCAGCAGAGTTACGCAGAAAAGTACAGGAATCAGATAAATAAGACGTTTAATTATGTATTTGTACATAACAAATCTCCTGTATATATGCAATATGTGGCTGCCCTTGGCTAAGGGAGCCACATACCGCATCATTTGCTTAAGTCAGCTGTGACTTATGTTTGGTTTGAAAACTACCAGTGAAGTTTGGTGAGGTCGGGGGTATAACCGTGATCGGGAACGAAGCCCTTGAGGTCATCCTTTACACCATATACGCACTTGGGGGTGGATACGGGGATCAGACCGCAGTAATCGTTGAGAACCTTCTGCAGTTCGTGGAACAGCTGCTCTCTCTTAGCCGGGTCGATCTCAGCCTTTTCTGCTGCCAGCAGTCTGTCGATCTCTTCTGCCTGATATACAGCTACACCATTGGACTTGGAGGTGTAGTTGAATACGCCGTGATCCGGGTCACCGGAGTTAGCATTTGAGGTCAGGTAGTATACAGGAACACCCTTTTCGGAGGAGGTTACTGTGGAGTCGGAGGAAACAGTGATGTGGCACTTGACGCCGATCTGCTTCCAGTAGTTTGCTACAGCTTCCATGAAGGTCTGGCCGGCGGAACCGGTGAACATTTCGATATCGGTATCCCAATCCCAGCCTGCTTCGTTCAGCAGTTCCTTAGCCTTTTCAGGATTGTAATCGTAGGTGTATACAGGGATCCAGTAGGGCAGTGAGGAGGAGAAGTGGGACTGCATGGTCTCAGCGATACCTCTGTCAACAGCCTGTACGATAGCATCTCTGTCAAGAGCATAAGCAAGAGCTCTTCTTACTCTTACATCCTGCAGGAACGGATACTTGCTGGTCTGGAGTCCTACGAAGTGGCCTTCGAAGGAGTTGGTGGTCTCTACGTGTACGCCGTCAGCCTTTTCAATGTTTTCGATGTTTTCTGCGGTGATGTACAGTGCCAGGTCGCAGGCGCCGGTCTGGATCTCGATAGCTCTGGAAGCGTCCTCAGATACGAATCTGCAGGTGAACTTGTCTACGAGAGCCTTTTCCTCTCCCCAGTAATCGGGGTTCTTCTCGAGAACGACCTTGTCGCCGATGGTCCATTCAACAAACTTGAACTTGCCGGAACCCATAGGCTCTCTTGCGAGAACATCGTCGCCAACCTTTTCTACATAAGCCTTGGAGAGGATGCAGCCTCTTGCGGAAGCCAGATAGGTGAGTGCAGGTGCAAATGCATTGTAGGTCTTGATGTCTACAGTGTACTTGTCCACTGCCTTGCAGTTCTTGCCGTCGAAGTACTGAAGGAAGGTCTTGGAACCGGTAGCAGTCTCACCTCTCTGGATGGAGAATACTACGTCATCTGCAGTCAGATCGGTACCATCGTGGAACTTAACGCCCTGATGAAGCTTGAATCTGATGGTGGTGTCATCCAGATACTCCCAGCTTTCCGCAAGGATACCATAGATCTCACCATCCTGAGTCTTGCCTACGAGTCTGTCGTAGATCATGGGCTCCAGCATGAATGCTGTCAGGTAGGTGTTGTTGTGGGGGTCCAGGTTG
>JAFRWH010000045.1 GCA_017438085.1 Bacillota bacterium | reverse complement strand
CTGACAGGTAATTTACTTGATATGAAGCTCTACGGCAGATTCACGGCGATGCTTGCAGGCCGGGCGCTGTCCATGAACGACCGCATTCAGATACTAAGCAAACAGAGCATAAGAGAAAAAGTGATCACTCTGCTCAGCCAGCATCTTTCAAGAGACAGCAGAGGCTATGTGCGCCTGCCATTCAGCCGGGAAGCCATGGCAAGGTATCTGGGCGTCAATCAGAGCGCCCTCTCAAGAGAGCTCAGCAACATGGCAAAGGAAGGAATAATCGAGTTTAAAGGCAGCAGCTTCCGCATCCTATAAGCATATTAAATAAACGTGCCGATACTTTGTTAAATTTTCAGCAATTTCCGCATAGTACATTGCAATTGCAATGTACTTCTTTTCTTTTTGCAAGTATAGTTGCAGAGGTTAAAATTCCGCCCATAAGGCGGCAAATAAGAAAGGAAACAAAATGAATATCAGAAAGTTTATAGCTTTATTACTTGTATTTGCAATGGCTGCAGTTTATCTTGCAGGCTGCGGCTCAGCTAAAAAGGACGACACCGAGATAAATGTCGGCGTCCTGAAAGGACCAACAGGCATCGGAGCTATCAAGATCATGGACGACTCCGAAAACGGAGTATATCCCAACTATCACTTCACCCTCACTCCGGAGCCCACTGACATCGTAGCCCGCCTCTCAAACGGAGACCTGGACATCGGAGCTCTTCCCACTAATGTAGCATCCAACCTCTACAACAAGACCAAGGGCGGCGTGCAGATAATAGCTCTGAACACTCTGGGCGTGCTCTATGTGCTGGAAAACGGCAACACCGTTAACAGCCCTGCAGATCTCAAGGGCAAGACCATTTACTGCAACGGCAAGGGCAACAACCCTGAATTCATGATAAACTACATCATCCGCTCCGCAGGACTTGAGCCCGGCAAGGACGTTATGGTAGAATTCCTTGAAGCCAGCGACATAGCGACTAAGATGATCAAGGGCGACATCGATCTTTGCATGCTCCCCGTCCCCGCCGTTACCACAGTTATGATGAAGAACGAAAACGTGCGTCAGGCGCTGGATGTAGCTGAAGAATACAAGAAAGCCGCTAACGACGGCAGCGTTCTGACCATGGGCTGCCTGGTTGCAAGGACAGATTTCATAAAGGAACATCCGCAGGCTGTCAAGCAGTTCCTGGAGAACTATGAAGCAAGCATCAAGGATGTGCTCAAGGATGTGGATGCCGCAGCTGAGCTTGTGGCTAAATACGAGATCACCGGCAACGCTCAGATCGCTGCAAAGGCCATCCCCGATGCGAGCATAGTCTGCATCACCGGCAAGGACTTAAGACCCTCTGTCGAAGGCTACTACCAGGTGCTCTTCGATTCCGACCCCAAGTCCATAGGCGGCGCTATGCCCGGAGATGACTTCTACTACACCGGAAAATAACTGATGACCGAAAAGAAGATCACAGAAAACAGAATATTCAAAACTGTACTGGCGCTGGTGTTCTGGCTGGGAGTTTGGCAGCTCGCAGCCGGAGCTGTGGATCAGGAGCTTCTGATCCCGGCGCCGCTTGTTGTTGCAAGGCATCTTGTGGCAATAGTCTCAGGGGCTGATTTCTGGGCTGTCATAGGCACTTCCTTCGCCCGCATACTCAGCGGCTTTATACTCGGATGCCTCAGCGGGACCCTGCTTGCAGCGCTCTGCAGCATATCTTCTGCAGCGGATGCCATCATCAGTCCTTTCATCAAAGTGGTCAGCTCGGTTCCTGTCACCAGCTTTATCATCCTTGTGATGCTCTGGCTTAAATATACCTATGTTCCGGTATTTATAGCTGCGCTGCTTGTAATACCCGTGCTCTTCGGCAATATCAGCACAGGCATCGGAGAGACCAGCCGCGAGCTGAAAGAAGTGGCAAAAATCTACCGTTTCGGAAGATTGAAGACCCTCAGAACACTCTATATTCCGTCAGTTCTCCCCTATTTCTACTCAGGTGCGTTCACAGGCCTGGGGCTGGCCTGGAAGGCAGGCATTGCGGCAGAGGTCCTGGCGCTCCCGAAAAGGGCCATAGGCAGCGGCATGTACTATTCCAAGCTCTATCTGGAGACAGCAGATCTCTTCGCCTGGACCATCATAGTCACCGCATTCAGCTTCCTCCTGAGCTTTATTCTCAGAAGCCTCATGCAAAAGCAGAAAGACCGAGAAAGGAAAGGAGGAAGCAGCTTATGAAACTGATAAACATCAATGTCAGCTACGAAGATAAGCATGTCCTCAGAGATTTCTGCGCAGAGATCGGCCCGGGGATCACCCTGCTTACCGGTCCCAGCGGCCAGGGTAAGACCACACTGCTTCATACCATAGCAGGCCTTATAAAGCCTGACAGCGGCAGCATAGAAAACGGCCCGGCAAAGCCATCCCTGATGTTTCAGGATGACAGACTTTTTCCATGGTTAAGCGCTCTGAAAAACATCGAAATAGTCTGCGACGACGAAGAAAAAGCACGTAAACTCCTCAAAGCCGTCGAACTGGGCTCCGAAGCTGATACAATGCCGGATGAGCTGTCCGGAGGCATGAGGCGCCGCATTGCACTGGCAAGAGCGCTGGCATTTGATGGCGACATGCTGCTGCTTGATGAGCCCTTTAAAGGCATGGATCAGGATCTTATTAAGCGCCTTGCCCCTCTTGTAACAGATATTGGCATTCCTGTGATCATCTCCACGCATTCCCCTGAGGAGCAGCAGATACTGGGCGGCAAGGTACTTCAGATAGATAACAATTGACATGGCTCCATACGCAAATCGAAAAGCACTTCAGTTGAAATGGGGTGCTTTTCTGTTATATAATCATAAAAATTTTTTCTGCAAGGAGAAAACAATGATCGAATTCAGAACAATAAATGAAGAACTTCAGGGCTATCTGAGGGACGAGTCCAGAAATGTGGGACACGCAGATAAGATAGCCTTCCCGAGGACCGAAGAAGAGATAGTGTCCGCGCTCAAGGAATGCTTTGCCAAAGGCATAGCTGTAACCATTCAGGGAGCCCGTACAGGTCTCTGCGCGGCGGCATGTCCCGACGGCGGATACATTATCAATGTCTCCAGAATGACTTCCGTGCTTGGGCTTAAAAAAGACGGAGATAACTATATAGCAAAGGTGCAGCCGGGTCTCAGCCTTACGGAATTCCGCAAGCAGATCAGGAGCCGCAGCTTCAATATCAAGGACTGGAGCGAGGAAGACAAGGCTTGCTTTACCCTTTTTGCAAGAGATAAGCTGTACAGCTTCCCACCCGACCCCACCGAAAGCTCCGCTGAGCTGGGCGGAATGGCCGCCTGCAATGCCTCAGGCTCCCGCTCCTACCGCTACGGAGCCATGAGAGAATATGTGGAAGGCTTAAGGCTTGTGCTTGCTGACGGCAGAACAGTATACATCAAAAGAGGCAGCTGCTTTGCCAAAGGCCGCAAGGGAGAACTGATCTGCGAGGATGGAAGCCGCCTGGAATTCACCCTGCCCTCCTACACCATGCCCGCAACAAGTAAGAATACCGCATCCTACTACGTTAAGGACGATATGGACCTGATAGACCTGATCATAGGTTCCGACGGCACTCTGGGGGTAATTTCAGAACTGGAGCTTAAGCTAATACCCGAGGATGCTCTGGTCTGGGGATGCTCCTGCATGATTGAGAACAGAAACGATGCCATCGCTTTTTCAAACAAACTGAG
>JAFRWH010000044.1 GCA_017438085.1 Bacillota bacterium | reverse complement strand
TGGACATCATCCTCGGAACGCAGAACAAGCAAAAGGTGGCGGATCTGATAGAAGAAGCCATTGATGCAGGACCTGAGGAGCGTAAAACAGCTGCTTCAGCGGAAGCCTTCAGACATCCCGGGCTGGAGTTCCCTTCGGAATACTGCGACCACGATCCCATATTCGGCAGCGAATCCAGGACCAGAGCTCTTATAAAAATACAGGAGGGCTGCAACCGGTTCTGCAGCTACTGCGTGATACCCTATGCCAGAGGTCCGGTGCATTCGAGGCCTTTGGAAAGCGTGGTAAAAGAGGCTGAAGGCCTTGTGGCGGCTGGCTTTAAGGAGATCGTCCTGACGGGCATCAATACCGCTCTTTACGGTTCGGACTGGCCGGGTGTTGAGATCAGCGGCATAGATGCGGTGGTGGATGCCATCAGCTCCATTCCCGGTGATTTCCGCATAAGACTCGGTTCTCTGGAACCGACTGTGGTCAATGCTGAATACGTAAAGAAGCTGTTCAGATACGACAAGCTGTGCCACCATCTTCATCTTTCCGTGCAGAGCGGAAGCGATACTGTCATAAGCGCTATGAACCGTCATTATACTGCGGCTGAATACATGGATATTGTAAATGCTCTGCGGGAGTTCGATCCGGATTACGGTATTACTACTGACATTATCGTGGGTTTCCCGGGGGAGAGCGAGGAGGACCTTGCAGCAAGCATGAAGCTGGCAGAGGAAGTCTGCTATCTTAAGGTCCACTGCTTCCCGTATTCCGTCAGGCCTTTTACAAGGGCTGCATTGATGGATAGCCAGATTCCCATGGATGTGAAGAGAGAGCGGAACCGCAGACTCATTGAATTTGCGGACAGAGTATCTCTGGAATTCAGGGCCGGTCTTGAGGGCAGCCGGCAGCGCATACTCGTGGAAGAAGAAGCAAAAATAGGAAGCAAGGTCTATTGGAAAGGCCACGCCTCCAACTTCTGCCCGGTATATCTTCTAAAAGAAGGGGATGCGGACCTTCGCAATGAATTTGTAAATGTTATAGCCGGAAGACCCGTCAGAGACGGTGTTTACGGCAGAAAGGAATAGATATGGATAACTGCATTTTCTGCAAACTTGCATCAAAGGAGATACCCACTAACGTGGTGTACGAAGACGACACAGTCTTCTCCTTTATGGATGCTGAACCTCAGGCTCCGGTGCATTTTCTTGTAATACCCAAGAAGCACATAAGCTGCCTTGATGAATGTTCCGAAGAGGATCAGGAGCTGCTTGGACACATGCTTCTGGTCGTAAAGAAGCTGGCAAAGGAGCAGGGCCTTGAGAACGGCTACAGAGTCGTAATCAACACCGGAGACGACGGCGGCCAGACCGTAAAGCATATGCACATGCACGTGATGGGCAAGCGCAGCATGAAGTGGCCACCGGGCTAAACTATCCGCCGACTGCTTTATTTTTGGTAAACTTCAATGGAAACACTTAGCGAAAGCCGCATCAAAAGCGCCCAGAGGGGGCTTCTTATAGGCGGCATACTTGTAATGTTCACCCAGCTGGCCATTGCCAGCAATCTCTTTTCTCTTTTTGTAATACCCATCTGCGAAGATCTTGGCTTTGCAAGGGGGCAGTTTTCCATGCTGCAGAGTCTTGGATCCCTCGGAGGCGCCATAGCATCTTTCTTCAGCGGAAACCTGTTCAACAGGAAGGGCATAGTAAGGATAATGCGCATGGGCGCCATAGGCTGCGTTTTAGTCTATATGCTTCAGAGCATTTCCACTCAGCTTTGGCAATTTGGCCTGATATTCTTTATTATCGGTTTCTGCAATACGCTTTCCACGTCCATGCCCCTGGCGCTGCTGATAGGAGAGTGGTTTACAGGTAATAAAAATACAATCACCGGCATAGTTATGACGGGCAGCGGCTTCGGATCAACCATTTTTGTGAATCTCACAAGCAGCTTCATCATCAACTACGGCTGGCGCACCGCGCAGCACATAATGGTGGTCATAATGGCTGTGGTCATCCTCAGTGTGGACTTCCTGCTGCTGAAGGAACCCCCGAAAGCGCTGTCTGCGGGCGCCGAAAAGCTTCCTCAAGAAGGCGCGCCCAGTGAGCCGAAGCAGAGCGTCAATTTCTTTGCTCCAGTGAATGTCATAATGGGCTGCATAATGGCTGTCATCGCTATAGGTGTCAGCTGCTCCATGTCTCCCATAACACATTTCCTTCAGGATATAGGCTACAGTCAGAGCTTTTCGGCGGCAGTATATTCCGGTGTAATGATATCTTCTGCCATAGGAAAGATCTTCCACGGCATTGCGCTCGATAAGCTGGGCGTAAGGATAAGCTGCAGCATAATGCTGGCGCTGGCAATCATGGGCGTCTTCGCAACTATTTATTTCAGGTCTCCGATATTCTCTGTGCCTCTGGCTCTTGGCGTGTTCTTTGTAAGTTCCCTGCAGGTTGTGGCATCTCCTGCTATAGCCGAGTACCTTGTAGGTGAGGAGAACAAGAGACTCTTCCTTGGAAAGCTCAACATATTCATCAGCGTGGGCTATCTGATCGGACCGCTGCTTTACGGCGCGCTCTACGATCATTTCGGGACCTACATCCCCGGCTTCTGGGTCGCAATAGCCGTTTACGGCTTCAGCCTTGTAGCTGTAAACATACTGCTCGGCTCCAAAAAGCAAAAATAAATCGGATATACTGAAAAAAGTGCTTGCAGTGGAAATATTGCGAGTGTATAATTCTTTCCGTTACGAAACAAGAACAGCGAGGAGGTGAGTTCAGAATGGCACAGGTATTTGTAAGAGAAGGCGAAGGTCTTGAGAGCGCTCTCAAGAGATTCAAGCGTTCTTGTGCTAGAGACGGAGTCATGGCCGAGCTTAGAAAAAGAGAATGCTACGAAAAGCCCAGCGTAAAGAAAAAGAAGAAGTCCGAAGCTGCACGCAAGAAGGCTAACAAGAGATACTAATCAAAAGATAAAGCTGCTCATGTCAGAGCAGCTTTTTCATTTATACAATGTAACATTGGGGACGGTTCTCTTTGTCATCTTTTTGTGAGTGCAAAAGCGCCGGGGATAGTATATAATATCTGCAAAATGTTTTTCTGAAAGGATATTTATGAGCGAGATCAGGATAAAACCGGGCACCACAGCCCAGCCGGCGGAGGTCTTCGGGACCTTCGATTCCAACATCAAAAGCATAGAAAAGGACTGCAATGTCCAGATC
>JAFRWH010000043.1 GCA_017438085.1 Bacillota bacterium | reverse complement strand
CTCTGAACTCATCCACCTTTTCGTCGGTGCTCCTGTTGGAGAGGGCGAAAAGCTGCGCCAGGGGGATCAGCACCTTTCTGGAAAGCGCGTGCTTTCTGAGCTGCCCCAGGCCATCCTCCATCCTGCGTCCGAACACCTCCATGTCCACGCCGCTGATATAAGCCAGCGCTGCCGCGTTGCAGTCGTTGTCGCTGATCAGGAAGGGGAAGAGGCCGCGCAGATACTTGTAGATCTGATTGACCTGTTCTGCCGCGTTCTCGTCATCCTCGGGGGGGAGCATCTCGCCCATCACCATGGCGGTAAGGCTCAGGTGGTGGCTTGGAAGCATCTTGGAGAGAAGCAGCTTGTCGATCTTGATGATCCTTTCTATGACAGTGTCCGGATCCGGATCCATGTGCATGGTGGTGGCAAGCGCAATGCGGCTTCCGGGCAGGAATTCGCTACCTAGGAACTTGCTCTTCTTGATCAGATTGTTTGTATAGGTGATTTCATCGTCGCTGAGCTTTATTCCTCTGCAGGCGGCGATCACTGCGCAAAGGCTTGAAAATTCAAGGTCCTGGCTGCGCATGATGTTTTTTGTGTACTGCCTGTTCTGGAGCGCAAGCTCGCACATTTCCTGTCTTCTGATATCCATAATTTCTCCTGAATATATAAAACGGCAGGCCGGAATATTGATTTCGATCCAATATATCCCGTTCTTGATTTTCCCCGACCTGCCGGTTTAATGCGATCCTAGTTAGGAATAACTACCTTGTAATTGATCTTCTTTGCTACAGTGGAGATTATAAATCCGCTGAGGCAGCCGCAGCAGAAGGCTATCGCCATTACCAGAGCGGTCTTTCCCAGGGGGTTGAAGGCGAAGGGCGCTAAAAGTCCGGGGATGGGGCTTGCAGTACCGGGGGCATTGTTGACGATGCCGAAAATGGCTGCAACGGTACCGGAAAGGGCGCCGCCAAGGAAGCTGGAGCTGTAGATGATTATGGGGTTTGCAGTAATGATGTTAGCCTGGGTAAGAGGCTCGAGCATGACAGCTACCACCTTGCCTCTGTCGCCCATGCGCAGTCTGTCGAAGACTATGCCGTTGGAGAAGGTGCCGCCGAAGCATGCAACTGCCGCGATGCCCATGGGAAGTCCGGTAAGACCAAGCATTGCGGTAAGAGCCATGCTGGACATTGGGCTGGTGCAGATGACCTTCATCAGGCCGCCCAGGATGAAGCCCATGACCACCGGTGAGAAGGCTGTGGCTTCGCTGATCGCTCCGCCGATGATTCCCAGAACGCTGGTGATGTAGGGATTGGTGAAGGTTGCCACTGCATAGTGGGTGGCAGCAGATACCAGGGTGCAGAGTATCATGTCGATGCCGCTGGGCAGGTGCTTTTCCAGGAAGTGCACCACAAAGTGCATCAGGTAGCCTGCAAGAAAGCCCGGAAGGATTCCGTAGCCTGCAACTGCCAGCGCTCCGGCTGCTGCGTAGATGGGGTTGGTGCCCATGGCTATGCCTACGAGAAGCGCCGCTGCAGGGCCGCCCATGCTGCCAGAGGCGGTTCCCACCGCACCGAAGAATGCGATGCCTGCGAAGTCGCCCAGGATGTATTTGAATATGGCTTCCACCAGGAAGCTGCATACTGCGGCATTAGCTACGCCGCTCATAGCCTTGTCGCCCAGAGGCGCTTTAAGGCTGATGAGGCTGAAGAAGATAATGACCGCTACCAGGCACAGTATGCCTTTGAAAAATACGAACATTTTTTGCCTCCGTATAAACGAATAATTGCGAAAAATCAAAACGTCTCATTATAGGCGCTTGTATTTTATTTTTCAATGTAAATTTCGTAATCGTCACCTGCTGTTACATAACCTGCTTTGCAGGCTGTGACGCCGGCTGCCGCCATGCGTCTGAGGCACTCCTCTGCCTGTTCCATGGGCAGGGCTAGAAGCAGGCCGCCGCTGGTCTGGGGGTCGTAGAGCACGTCCTCAAGAGCCAGAGGTATCCCGGACTCGTTGAGCACTTTGCCTTTGGTGTAATCCCTGTTGTTGTAAGCTCCGGCAGGGATAAGTCCCATATCCGCAAAGCCCAGCGCGTCCTCATAGTAATTGAGTCCGCCGGCCTGAATGTGTATACTGGTGGCGCTTCCCATGGCCATCTCGCAGGCATGTCCTATCAGACCAAAGCCTGTGATGTCCGTGCAGCTGTGCACGTCAAAATCCGCCATCACTTCTGCGGCGTATTTGTTGAGGGTGGCCATCTGGGCATATACGCTTTCGAGGACCTGGCTGTCCACCATTTCTGCGTCAGCTTTGGCTGCGGTGGTGATGATGCCTGTCCCCAGCCTCTTGGTAAGGATCAGGGCATCCCCCGGCCTTGCCGCCGAGTTGGACAGCACCTTGTCCGGGTGCACGAAGCCTGTCACAGCCAGCCCGTAGATGGGCTCCTCGCTGTTGATGGTATGGCCTCCTGTGATTATCACCCCGGCCTCCATGGCCTTGTCGTAGCCGCCTCTTAGGATCTCCCTCACGGTGTCCATCTCCAGGCTTTTAGGCACGGTCATCACATTCAGAGCCAGCTTCGGCACGCCTCCCATGGCGTAGACATCGCTGATGGCGTTAGCCGCGGCGATCTGGCCGAACATATAGGGATCGTCCACGATCGGCGGGAAAAAGTCAGTGGTGTTGATGACTGCTGTGTCATCCGATATCTTGTAAACGCTGGCATCGTCGCTCTTGTCGTAGCCCACGATCAGCTTTTCGTCGTATGGAGTTTTAAAGCCTTCAAGAAGTCTTGAGAGCAGACCTGCTCCCAGCTTGGCTCCTCAGCCCGAGCAGCTTGCCATTTCGGTAAGCTTGATCTTATCCTTTTCGTCCATTTCAGACTCCTTAAAACAGTATCCTGCAGAGCTTTGTCTGCAGGATACATTTTACACCATTATTTCTTTTCTGTAAATTTAGCTTTCGGAAGAATTGAAGACCTCGCGGTAGCCGTTCCCCTCCTGAAGGGCGATCTTGTCCAGTTCTCCGGGATAGTCTCCGAAGACGCTCAGGTCCTCGCATTCAAAGCGCACGCAGGTGCCGCAGCTGCTTGACAGCGATCTGGGCACGGGCATGGCCTTGGCGGGAATGCCCTTTGCATCGCATATTTTCTTGAATTTTATGGTCCCGAAGTGGGAGAAAAAGGTCGCTATATAGGTCATCTTACTTTGTGAAGCTGAGTTTAAACTCTCCGCCGTTTTCGCTTACGCTTACATTATATCCCTGAGACTTGGCAAATCTAGAGGTATTTTCAACAACGGTCATAGAGTCTGCTAAAAGCTCGTAAGCCGGCTCTTTGCTTGCCATTGCCTTCTTCAGAAGGATAACAGGCTGGGGGCAGGCAAGTCCTCTTGCATCTACTGTTTTCATGTTTTACTCCTTTAGCGATTACTGATCGTTGTTCAGGTTCATGAAGCCGATGATGGCACATACTGCAATGCCGATGATGCAGGCGATGCGGCCGGCAGGAGTAGTCCCTGCGCCGGAGCTTGCAAGACCGAAGTTATGGCAGAATGCTGCGCCTACGATGAAGCCCATGACTGCAACTGCGCTGTCACCATTGCCTTCGCCGGCAAGGATGAGCTGACGCAGGGGGCAGCCGCCCAGGAGGCAGGAGCCGAGGCCTACCAGGAAGAGGCCGAGGAAGTTCCACAGGGATTCGGTGTGAGCTACAGGCTGCTCAGCCATGCTGAACTTGAAGTTGCCAAGAGCCAGGTTGCAGATGAGGCATACGACGAAGATCACTGCAAAACCGGTGATGAGCTTGAAATCCTTGAAGAGTACTACGTCTCTGATTCCGCCTACCATGCAGAGTCTGGACTTCTGAGCTGCAGCACCTACGATGAGACCTGCTGCCAGAGCGATGGCCAGAGGTGCGCGCATGGAGCCCGGGCCGCTTTCGGAGAAGGCGATGAATGCGGGAGCTGCGATAAGCAGTACCAGCAGAGCAACCATAACGACAGAGATGCCTGCGCCTTCAAGTGCGGGCTGGGCATAGCTTCTCTTGAGGGAGAATCCCTTGTTCAGGAAGAATACGCCGCAGAGTATGCCGCAGATAAAGCCGGCAAAGCCGATGTATGCGTTGATGTCTCCGCCTGCCATTCTGAGCACCATTCTTAAGGGGCAGCCCAGGAATACCAGAGCGCCGACCATTAAGAAGAAGGCCAGGAAGAATCTGGTGAAGGGGGAAGAACCGCCCTTGGGTTTGAATTCCTTAGTAGCCAGAGAGATTATAAATGCTCCAAGTACCAGTCCGATGATCTCGGGACGGATGTACTGCACTACAGCAGCTTTATGGAGGCCTACTGCGCCTGCGATGTCTCTTAAGAAGCATGCAATGCAGAAGCCCATGTTCTTGGGATTTCCGAACTTGACCAGCAGCGCGCCGAACAGGCCT
>JAFRWH010000042.1 GCA_017438085.1 Bacillota bacterium | reverse complement strand
GAAGCTGATCCCGGACTTAAAGCTCCTGAGAATGCAATGCTCCTTAAGACCATACAGGAACGCTATCTGCAGACTGATGCGCTGATACTGTAAAAGAAATGCATGGGAGCCGGGCTTTGCGGAAATATGTTTGAGATCCTGCCGTAAAATCATAATAAATATTATGTAAATATCATTTAAATCATGGACGAATTAAGAAGAAAGTATATAAAAGCCAGAAGGGCATTAAGCGATGAAGAGAACAAACTGCGTTCTGATGCGGCATGCCGGCTTCTGATGGATACCGACGAATACAGAAATGCACGCAAGGTAATGATATACAAGGCAGCCAGAGGCGAACTGGATCTGACTTTACTTGAGGAATCGGCCGAAAAAGACGGAAAGGAACTTCTTTATCCGCTCTGCATCGAAGACAGCAAAATGCTTGTGCTGAAGCCGGACGGACCGGATGCCTTTCAGAAAGGAAGCTTCGGAATAGGAGAACCTGTACCCGAAAGATCCGAAATCGTCAGCCCTGAAGACATAGATCTTGTAGTATGCCCATGCTCTGCATTTGACGAACAGCTTTACCGACTGGGAATGGGCGGCGGCTACTACGACCGCTTTCTTCCGCTTTGCGCCAACGCTTCCGTGTGCGCAATAGCCTTTGAACTGCAGAAGGGCGCTGATATACCTCACATGCCCTGGGATCAGCCTGTTCAGTTCGTTGTCACCGATGAAAGAATATACCGCTGATGAGCATATTCAGTACTTGATACACAAGTGATTGAATGATAAAATACTTATTCGAATAACGAGGTAAGCTGAATTGAGGATAATCGCAGGGACCTTAAAGGGCCGCAAACTGAAATCGCCGAGAACCGACGACATAAGACCGACTTCCGACAAAGTAAAGGAAGCCGTATTCAGCATGCTTATTCCCTACATTTACGAAGGCTTTACCGCCATGGATGTGTTCTCCGGAACAGGCAATCTTGGGCTTGAAGCCATCAGCAGGGGCGCCGGAACGGTGTTTTTCTCCGACAGCAGCAGGGAAAGCATGTCTCTCATCAAGGAAAACATTAAGACCTGCGGCGTTCTTGATAAAGCAGTGCTTCTGAGCGGAGACTACCAGTCCAATATCAGGAGAGTTAGGGAAAAAGTAGATATATTCTTCCTCGATCCTCCCTACGCCAACGGATATCTGCTTCCTGCCATCAGAGCGATAGAAGAAGCAGGGAACATCAGTGTCGATGGCATAATAGTCTGCGAACACGAGCACAGGGAGATACTGCCCGAACAGATAGGCAGCTTTACCGTCATTAAAGAGCGCAGATACGGCAAGACCTCGGTCACCATTTATCAGAAAGGACAGTCAGATAATGTATAAATGTCTTGTAAGCGGAGCCTTCGACCCTCCCACCATGGGCCACATGGATATGATCAACCGCGCAGCCAAGCTCTGCGACCAGCTGGATGTCTGTGTCGCCAAGAACTATTCAAAATCCAATATGTTCACTGTGGAGCAGCGCATGGAGATGCTCAGAGCGGACACCGCTCACCTGAAGAACGTGCGTGTTATCTCCTTCGAAGGGCATCTGGCTAATTTCGTTATTGAAAACGGCTACAACGCCATGTTCAGAGGCCTCAGAAGCGAGTCCGACTTCGGTTACGAGATACAGCTGGAGCATATCTACAGAAAGTTCTTCGGCGGCAAGGCAGAGACAGTCTATCTGATGACAGATCCCCAGTATTCATATATCAGTTCCAGCATCGTTAGGGAGAACTACCTGCTTGGCGCCGATATCAGCGGCTGGGTCTCTGAAGAAGTATATGCAATGATGAAAAAGTATAAAAAAATATAAATAAGGGGGCTATTATGGCAGTACTTGAATTATTAGACGAACTTGAAGAAGTAGTGGAACTGGCTAATTCCGTTCCTGTTGTCAGAAAGATCATGGTCGATCCCAACGAGATCCTGGAGATCGTAAAGGAGATCAGACTTGAGCTGCCCGATGAGATCCAGCAGGCTCAGTACATCAAAGATGAACGTCAGAGGATACTCGACGAGGCTAAGGCTGAATACGAGAAGATCATCAAGCAGGGCCAGGAGAAGGCTGAACAGCTGATCGAAAACGACGAGATCACCGTTAAGGCAAGAGCAAGAGCCGAAGAGATCATGAAGGTCGCAAGGGAGAATTCTTCCATAATGAAGATGAGCATTCTCGATTACACCGACAGCATGCTCTACAACCTGCAGGAAAAGGTGGATCAGCTCTATGCCACATACTTTACCGACATGTATGACGAGCTTCAGTCTTCCTTCGAGAAGATCAATGCAAATATTGCTCAGTCCAGAAGCGAAGTAAAAGATCAGATCTACAAGTCTCAGCAGGAAAACAACGCTTAAGCTATGAAATGCGCAGGGATAATATCCGAATTTAACCCGTTTCATACAGGTCACAGGCACCTGATTGACAGCATCAGAGAGAAGACAGCTCCTGATGCTGTTGTTTGCGTTATGAGCGGCGATTTCGTGCAGCGCGGCATGCCTGCAATGTGGGACAAATACATCCGGGCTGCATCTGCTGTGGACGGCGGCGCAGATCTTGTTCTTGAACTGCCTGCGGTCTATGCGGTAAGCGGAGCAGGGCAGTTCGCCAGAGGAGGCGTAAAGGTCCTCAAAGGTCTTGGATGCATCGAATACATGGGTTTCGGCAGCGAATCCGGAGACGGGGAGCAGCTGATGAATGCCGCTTCGCTGCTTGCAAAGGAGCCTGAAAATTTCAGCAGGGCGCTTAAAGAAGAGCTTGCTTCCGGAAAGGCTTATCCATCAGCCTACAGCAGCGCTGCAGCATCCATAGGTCTGGACCCCGTTCTTTTCAGCGGCGCAAACGATATACTTGCGCTGGAGTACCTGAAACAGAACGTTCTTCTTGAAGCGGAT
>JAFRWH010000006.1 GCA_017438085.1 Bacillota bacterium | reverse complement strand
GAATCCTTTTTTTCTCTATCTGCACTATGCTCTTGGGTGTGTGCGGTCGTAAACGTCTATTACCCTGTTCTTACCTGCCAGAGCGTAAAGCTTGGCTGCGTTGATATCCTCAAGGCCCAGCAGGTCCTGAATAGTCCTTATATCCGCGCCGTTCTGCACCATATGTACGGCAAAGGAATTGCGCAGGATCTGGGGACTCAGAGGCTTGTCGATACCTGCCTTTTCACCGTAGAACTTGATGATCTTCCAGATGCCCTGCCTGGAAATGCGCTGTCCCTGGAAGTTCACAAATAGTGCCCTGGAGTTCTCATCTCCTCTCAGCAGCTCTTCCCTTGGACCAGCAAGGTAGCTTTCAAGTGCAGCTTTGGCAATCCTTCCTATGGGCACTATGCGGGTCTTGCCTTCTGTGGTGCAGGAGATGAATCCGATCTTAAGGTCCAGATCATCCACATTAGCCATGGAGATCTCGGTGGCGCGCATACCGGTTGCATACATCAGCTCCAGCAGAGCCTTGTCTCTCTTACTTTTAGCATCCTCAAGCGAAGGAGCGTCAAGGATTCTTTCGACCTCTTCTATGCTCAGGTATTCTATGCCCTTATCAACTATTCTGGGAGACTTTATATTCTGTGCAGGATTGATGCTTATGGCCTTTCTTCCGAGGAGGAAGTTGTAATAGCTTCTGATGGATGACATCTTCCTGTTGATGGTTGAGGCGCTTCTTCCATCCTCCTTCATCTGCATGATGTAAGCCGCCACATCGGCGCTGCCGCAGGACAGCAGATCCTTTCTGCGCTTTTCATCCAGATAGTTGCTGAAATCCCTGACATCGCCCAGATAGGCATTCAGAGTTGAGCCGGACGCATCCTTTTCTTTGATCAGATAGTCCTCAAATTCCTGCTGAAATTTCATATGTTGCCTCCGATATGTTAACATAATTACCCATTATGCTTTGATTCTTAAAATATATTTTACTCAAAAACAATCAAACTGTCCACAGACATCTTAACAAATCTCACTAAAAAACGAGTCCGCAGCGGACCCGGCCATGACATGTCTGACGATGATTTATCTGATAATAAAAAATAATAACAGATAGACCTCTTTATTATTGCAAATTCAAATGGATTTTGTTAATATTTCTATGAACGGATCTCCCCTGATTCGTTCATAGGATCTCTAATCCCAATACCCCTTTTGAACAAAAATAACTGCCTCCCTGCAGTTATTTTTGTTTTTTGAAGTATTCTGTTAAGTGTTCATACACGGCATCTGCTATGCTGTCTGAATAAAGCTCTTTCAGATCAGCCCCGTATTCATCATCCACCGGAGTTCCATCCCAGACACGGAAATAAATGCTCCTGTATCGCATCCTGTTGCCTACCTTTAGTTCGTAATGGTAGTAGTCTTTGTCGTTCAGCGCCTTATGAGATATGGTATCGGAAACAAAGAAGCGTTCACTGCCTTTATGCTCCCCATTCATTTCAAGCACGCCCTTCTGCTGCACAGTAAGACCGGTATAATTCTGGAACACGCCTTTATTCCAGCCGCGGGCTTCCATCATATCGGAAGCTATCTGCATCAGATAGGCATCCCGCAGCAGGTTGAGGTCTATAACAGGGGCGTCGTAAAGCTCAAGCTGCTCCAGAGCGGAAATCGCTTCAGGGGCTGCTGCAGCCTTTATGACGCATTTTTTATCGTCGACGAATAAGATATCAAAATTGCGTCTATCGTCGCTCAGAGAGGCGATCAGGGCCATTCTGGGACCTTCTGAATAGTCGATATCCGGATCGAAGTCCGGACCGTCATCTGCGATCAGTATCTGCTTCCATTCATAATAGATGGGACCTGCAAAAACGTTATACGACCGGTCCTTTATCAGCAGATAACTCTCTGCTGACGGGCTGTAAAAAAAGTCTGTCTTGGAAACGGCATCCTTAAGGACTGCGTAAAGCTCCTCCGGGAGCGTCAGCTCCGCGTTCTCCCCTCTTTTGATTGCGCTGTTGATGCTTGCGATATTCACATATCCCCGATATTCGTTTTCCGGATCCAGAAGCTTGTATGCGAACTCCAATGCGCGGGAATAGTCCGCCTCGGCCTGCTTAAGGTTCTGCTTTATCTCATTTGAGCTGCCGTCGAACCATGCCGTATATCTGAATTCGGATGCGTAATACGGAGCATCCTCGCAGGGGGCCGCAGTAAGCTCGTAATATCCGGGCTTCTGTGCGCCGAGGCTCAGTATGCCTCTGGTAAAAGCAACTATGGCAATTACAAAAGCAAGGACAAACAGAATTGTCCTTGCCCACAGGTGTTTGCTGTCCACCTCAAGTACGGTATTCAGATGTTTATTGGGATCGTAAATATCCATAACTGAGTTTTAAGCGAACGGCAAGCTGCTCTTCAGAGCACTTGCCGCTTCGCCAAATACTAACTTATATCCGCTTTACGCAAATCTCTTAGCCTGATACTTTTCGAACTCTTCGGTATTGCAGTATACCATGTGTCCGTTGCCCAGATCCTTGAGCGTAGGCTGCTCCTTGGAGTAGTCGTGCATCTCGTCCGGCTTGTAGATAAAGAGCTTCTTGTCCTTTTCAAGCCTTGGATCAGGGATAGGAATGGCGCTCATCAGGGACTTGGTGTAGGGATGCATCGGATGGGAGAAGAGCTCCTCTGTCTCCGCGATCTCCATGATCCTGCCCTTATATATAACCACTATGCGGTCCGAAATGAAGCGCACGATGGAAAGGTCGTGAGCGATGAAGAGATAAGTCAGTCCCCTCTCCTGCTGGAATTTCTTCAGAAGATTCAGCACCTGGGCTCTGATGGACACATCCAGAGCGGAAATAGGCTCGTCAGCAACTATGAACTCGGGGTCCATAACTATGGAACGGGCTATTCCTACTCTCTGGCGCTGTGCGCCGGAGAACTCGTGAGGGTATCTGGTCAGATGCTCGGGCAGCAGGCCAACGTATTTTATTACATCCTCGACCTTCTGCATCCTTTCCTTTTCGTCTTTGAAAAGCTTGAAGTTGTAAAGGCCTTCAGAGATTATGTACTCTATGGTAGCGCGCTCGTTCAGAGACGCAGCAGGATCCTGGAAGATCATCTGTATCTTTCTGATGACTTCTCTGTCCTCTGCTCTTGAGAGCTTGCCGGAGATCTTCTTGCCATCGTACCAGATCTCGCCTGCAGAACAGGGATTTATGCGTACGATAGCGCGGCCTATGGTAGTCT
>JAFRWH010000041.1 GCA_017438085.1 Bacillota bacterium | reverse complement strand
GGGAGCCGGTCGAGGATTTCACTTATATGTTAAACGGCGTAAAGGACGGACGCATCAGCCGCAGCCGCTACGAAAGCTACAAGGCCATGATGCAGGAGATAAAAGACAGCAGAAAATACTGAGAGGGATAGTATGTCAGCCTGGAAATCGATAAAACACAAGGGGGAAAAACAAATGACAAGACTTGCGCCATCTATTTTATCAGCAGATTTTTCCGCGCTGGCGGAATCGGTGGCTAAGATAGAGGCAGGTGGTGCCGATCTGGTCCACTGCGACGTTATGGATGGTCACTTCGTTCCCAACATCACATTCGGGGCTCCTGTTATAAAGAGTCTTGTGGGGAAGACTTCACTTCCTCTGGATGTTCATCTTATGATAGAGCGGCCGGATGAGAGGATACCTGACTTCGTAACGCCCCAGACCGAGTTTATAGTGGTGCATCAGGAAGCCTGCGTTCATCTTCACAGAACAGTGCAGCTGATCCACAGCTTCGGGATCAATGCCGGAGTGGCGCTCAACCCCGCAACGCCCCTCAGCGCGCTGGATTACATACTGGACGATCTGGATCTGGTGCTTATAATGTCAGTCAATCCGGGCTTCGGCGGGCAGAAATTCATACCTGTCGCTATGGAAAAGATAGCGCAGCTGTCCGAGATCAGGGATGAAAGCGGCCTGAACTTTGCCATCGAAGTGGACGGCGGCGTAAACCTGGACAACGCCATGAGCCTCATCGCCAACGGCGCGGACATACTGGTCGCAGGCTCTGCAGTCTTCGGGGCGGCGGATGTTGCCGCAAGGACCAGAGAGTTCGCCGATCTCATCCATATCTAGTTTCATTGATTCTTCACGAAATGAACAAGCAGCTTTAACGCTTAGGGAGTATTTTGTATCTGCACCTCAAGAGGAGGGTAATGCCAATGAAAAAGCTATATGCTTTAGCTTTAGCACTATTATTGATATTGGGGACTTTACTGACCGGCTGCGGACCAAAGGGCAATGCCGAACAGTCCGGAGACAATGCCGGCATCAAACCGGATCCCGATCAGGAGGTCATCACCACTCCCGAAGCTGTAGAGGAGAGCGTTACCGTGCCTGTAAGCAAGCTGCTTGAGTACGCGCAGTCAAGTTCTGCCATCTGGGAATTCGTTCAGCGTTTTTTCAGCGACAGGATCATCTACAAGGACAGACTGGGCAATTATACCTATGTCTATGTGGATGAAAACATGCCCAAGTCGGACTACGATTTCGACAATCTCGTGAATGTGGGAACCAGCAGAAAGGTCTTCGAATATCAGGAGAACGGCGTGACCACATCCCTCAAGGGCATAGACGTGTCTCAGTACCAGGGCGATATCGACTGGGAAAAGGTAGCCGCGGACGGTGTGAAGTTCGTCTTCATAAGAGCGGGCTACAGAGGCTACGGCACTGGCAAGCTGGTACAGGATAAGTGCTTCGAGCAGAACATTCAGGGCGCTCTGAAGAACGACATAGCAGTCGGCATCTACTTTGTGACCCAGGCAATCAGCATCGAAGAAGCTCTCGAAGAGGCTGATTATGTGCTCGACATGATAAGGCCTTACAAGGTCAGCTGGCCCATAGTACTGGACATCGAAGATGCCAGCGGAAAGGCCAGGACGGCTGATCTGACAGCTTCCGAGAGGACGGAATACACACTTGCTTTCTGCTCCAGGATACTGGAGGCCGGCTTCACACCCATGCTCTACTGCAATATCCGCTGGTTCGTGGAGGAGCTGGACCTTACAAAGCTTACTCAGGTCGACAAGTGGTTCGCCCAGTATTTCAACAGACCCTTCTTCCCCTATGAATTCGGCGTATGGCAGTACAGCACCGGAAGGATAGAGGGAATAAACGGAGATGTGGATCTCAATATCGCTTTTAAGGATTACGGAGCGGGGGTAAATTAAATGGATGACAGAAAACTATACAGATCTGATACGGATAAGGCCATATTTGGCGTATGCGGAGGCATTGCGGAGTACTTCGGAGTCGATTCTCTGATCGTAAGACTGCTCTTTGTGCTTGTAAGCTTCGGATATGGCAGCGGTCTTCTGGTATATCTTATTGCTGCTCTTGTGATCCCCAAAAAGCCCGGGGGATCTTCCGAATTCAGCGCTTACTCAAATGCCCGCAACCCACAGGCAAGATATGACGGCACCGGCAGCGGTACATATACCAGAGTCAATCCTGTGTTTGCAGGAGATGCGGAGTCCGCTGCTCGCATAAAGAAAGCCGCTCAGAAGGAAATGGATGAAGCCATGGCAGCGGCCGAACAGGCTGCGATGAATGTTCAGTCGGCTAAGGCGGCGGCAGAAGCTGCAGGCAAGGAGCTGGAGGAAGATGCAGAATACATAAAGGCTATGGCGGCAAGCACTGCTGCATTTGATGCTTACAGAGAGGCCGCAGACAAGGCTGAAAGGGTATTCAGAGGCGATGCTGCAAGCGTGGAGGAGGCCGAAGCCCAGATAAGGGCAGAGGCTGAAAAGGCAAGAGCGGAAGCCGCTTCAGCGGGCGCTCAGTCTTCAGACGACACAGGCAGTAACGCACAGTCTTCCGCAGGCGCAGATCCGGGTCCACAGTCATCGGGCAGCACAAGCCAGAGCTACAGCTACCAGAGCAATTACAACGCAAGCCAGAGCCAGGCTCCCAGACAGGATAAGTCCGGAAGCGCAGGCAGCAAGCTGAGAGGTACCATAGGCGTGGCGCTGCTCGCCATAGGCGTGATGTGGATACTGCAGCGTTTCTTCAGACATCTGCCTGTGATCGCCATAGTGCTGATAATCGTAGGTATCTATATCCTGTTTACAAAAGATAAATAAAAGCATATAATATTGCCTGAGAACAATACTCAGGCATTTTTTATTACGGAGGATATATACTCATGAGAAAACCTGTCATCGGAATGTGTTTCACAGCCAATAAGAAGGGCGATCTTGCATCAAGATTCGTATTCAATTCTTCCTATGTCAATGCAATTTATGAGGCAGGCGGCGTGCCCATGCTCATTCCTGTCACCGGAGACAGCACAGAGCTTGCTAAGGATTATATGGCAGTAATGGACGGCCTTCTGGTTCCCGGCGGCGTGGATGTCAGCACCAGGCTTTTCGGTCAGGAGCCTCATCCAACGGTGCGTCACACCAACGTAGAGCTTGATAATTTTGAAATAGAACTGATAAAGCTGGCAAAAGAGGCAGGAAAGCCCATTCTGGGCATCTGCAGAGGCATACAGCTTATCAATGTAGCCTTCGGCGGCACCCTTACTCAGGATATTCCCAGCCAGCTGAAGAGCCCCATCTGCCACGGACAGGATATGCTCCGCCGCGACGAGCTCACTCACAGCATAGATCCTGTGGCAGGCAGCAAGTATGCTGAGCTGCTGGGCGCTGAAAAGCATTACTCCAACAGCTTCCACCACCAGTGTCTGGACAAAGTTGCCGAAGGATTCAAGGTGGGAGCCTATGCGCCCGACGGTATAGTGGAGGGCATTGAATCCGAAGAGTTCAATACCTTTGCTGTTCAGTACCATCCTGAAGAGCTCTTTGCTCGCTATCCTATGTTCAGAGCCATCTTCGAGGACGAAGTAAAGAGAGCTCAGAAGTACATAGAAGAGCACGAATAGAACTGTGCATGAAAAACGAATAACAGAACGTGAAAAAACAGGCCTCGGCCTGTTTTTCACATGTTAGGTTTAATTAAGGAGTGTTGAATGCGTTATAGTATTGGGTTTCCTGCCGCTACTGGCGGTTGTATTCATCGATGGCCCTGGCCAGCAGCTGTATGCCCCTTCGGATCTCTTCTTCATTTATGACGTAGGCCAGGCGGCATTCCTGCCGTCCCATGCCGGGGGTCTTGTAGAAGCCCGCAGCGGGGGCGAACATCAGGGTCTCCCTGCCTTTTTTGTTGAAGCTGGCAAGAAGCCAGACCAGGAACTTTTCTGCATCGTCCACCGGCAGGGTCACCATCATGTAGAAGGCCCCGGAGGGCTTGGAAAAGCTCACGCCGGGGATTTTTGAAAGCTCTTCGCAGAGCACGTCCCGCCTCTTTTTATATTCCTCTCTTGCGGCACCGAAGTAGCCGGTGCCCATCTCGTAGAGCCTGACGCTGGCCAGCTGCTCCAAGGTGGCCACGGAAAGCCTGGCCTGCAGCAGCTTCATAAGCCTTTCCATGAACTGCTGGTTGCGGCAGATCAGTTCTCCAACTCTGGCTCCGGTGGCAGAAAAGCGCTTGGAGACGGAGTCGATGATGATCACGTGCTCCGCCAGCCTGTGCATGGAGGCGAAGCTGAAGAGCTCCTCCGATTCGTAGCTGAATTCCCTGTAGACCTCGTCGGCTATCAGGAAGAGATCGTGATCGATGACGAAATCCGCCAGTATTTCCCACTCCTCGGGGCTAAGGATAAGCCCTGTGGGGTTGCCGGGGTTTGTGACCATGATGGCTCTGGTGGAGGGGGTGAGGGCAGCCTCAAGCTTTTCTCTCACTGCGTAGCGATAGCCCTCTTCAGGGCTGGTGGGTACGGGCACTATATTAGCTCCCGCCATGGTTATGAAGGTGTTGTAGTTGGGGTAGAAGGGCTCGGGGATAAGTATGTCGTCCCCATTGTCCAGGATCACCGAAAGGGCCAGCTGCAGGGCTTCTGAACCACCCTGGGTTATGGCTATGTCCTGGGGCATCAGGCGGCAGCCTATCCTTGCGTAGTAGATCTGCACGGCGTCTATGAGTTGGGGTATGCCCTGGGATGGCGCATAGCCAAGGACCTCGCCGCTGAAGTCCCTTATGGCGTCAAAAAAGACCTTTGGGGTCTTGATATCGGGCTGTCCGATGTTAAAATGATATATATAGCTCCCTCTGTGCTCCGCATCTTGCTGATAGGGATGGAATTTTCTTATGGGAGAATAATCGCATTTTTCAATTTTACCGGAAAATTTCATTTAGTATGCTCCGTTTCGGCTTTTAGACCGAAATAATTTCGTTCATTGCAATGGAACCATTATAGCACTGCAGATGCAAAATAAACGATATTATTTTGATATCGGAACTATTTGTACTGATTAACTGTAAATAATTCGGCTGATTATGATATAGCCTTAATTTATTCGATGCGTAGCCCCTTGTTCTATATAATTTGACGCAGTATAAGAGCTTTTTTCAGTGATATTAATTGTGATAAAATAAGCACATGAAGGATCTTATCATTTCAAAACTCGATGAATTCAAGCGTTTGAAGGGACACGACATCCAGCTGAACGCGTGGCTGAGGGACAGCGACCTGTGGTACTGGCTCTTCAGCGCGCTGCGCCTTAACGGCACTCCGCTGGATAAGCAGCATATACTCAGCATTCTTTCAGGAGAACTGCAGGAGAATCTGCCCCTCGATACCTACAGCTTCATTCACGGCTACGCGGCAGTCTATAAAGATATGATAGACTGTCTTGAAATGCAGGCAAATCCGGATCTTAAGATACTTCACCGCTGGTACAGATCAGTCTTCGGCACGGAAGAAGCAGAATTCAGACGCAGCAATCCCGTCGTTTATCAGTGGGATTTTGTCCCGCCTCACTTCCTCGATGTAAAAGATATGACGGACAGCCTTCTGAAAAAATCCTATGCCAGGCGTCATTCGGGCTATTTCATAGAAAATGCAGCAATGCTGCATCTGGATCTTCTTAAGATCTACCCATACGGCGAAAACAGCATCATCATGGCGGGCATACTGATGATGTATGCATTGATGTCCTACGGCTGCCCGCTGCCAAGTCTTACCGCGAACGAGCAGGATTACTCGAATCTTGTATATAAATACATTCACGATGGGGACCCGGAGCCCTTTATTTCCATGGTCGAACGCAGTGTGCTTAACAGGCTGGATGCGGTGATAGAGATCTGCAGACAGGCCAGGGAGGCCAGAGGCGAGCGGCCGGAGCTGCTGCTGAGGGAGGACCAGTAATGATACGTATAGAAAACTGTGACATGGGAGATCACACCAGCTTCAGGTGCGGCGGAAAAGCGGCGGTCTTTCTTGAACCGGAGAATCTGGAAGAGCTCAGGCAGGCAGTCGCGGAGGCTGATGAGAAGTCCCGCGCTTTTATATTTATGGGCAATGGCAGCAATATGCTGTTCGCAGACGAAGGCTATGATGGCTGGGTCATAAGTCTGAAGCGGCTAAACGATCTGGTCCTTATGGCTGAGACCGACGAAGAGGGCGACTCTCAATACGGCTACATAGGCGCTGATGCGGGCTGCAGCCTTTCTTCTATCGCCAAGCTGGCCTTGGCTAACAGACTCGCTGGTTTTGAGTTTGCTTCTGGCATACCCGGAAGCCTCGGTGGAGCGGTTCTTATGAATGCCGGCGCTTACGGCGGCGAGATGAAGGATGTTCTGGTATCTGTCAGAACAATGGACATATTCGGACAGTTTCACGACTGGAATGCAGACGAGCTGGAGCTCTCCTACAGGCACAGCCGATTTATGGATGACCGCTCACAGATAATCATTTCTGCAG
>JAFRWH010000040.1 GCA_017438085.1 Bacillota bacterium | reverse complement strand
TGTCAGCCTGCAGGAAGGACTGCATGGCAGTGTCCGCCTGCCCGCTTCGCTCAGCTGGGCATCATAGAGTGCAAGAACTTCCTTAAGAGAACAGTATTCCTCCAGAAGAAGCTTCACATCCCAGTCACCGCTCTCTGCCTGATCTCTTTCAGTCAGAATACTCACATTTGTATCTGTTCTGCGTCCGGAAATAGCCAGAGACACAGCTCTGGCATAATCTTCATCCTCTGAAAAAACCCCAACTCTTATCATCATTCCTCTCCTTGCATGATTTACCATATATTAACACAATCAAGCGCAGCCATCAAGAAGATTTTGCCATTTTATACAATAATCTGTTTTTATATCCATTTTCAACCATATTCAATTTATTATTGTACACAAGAAAAAAGACACCCTGATGCGGGTGTCTTTTCATAACTGATTCTTATATTTGGGTTCGATCCCTTCTCCGGCCTTACTTCAGGCTCTTGCTGTTTACTTCCTTTGTCAGGATATCGGTGAATTCCTTGATACCCATGGCTCCCAGGTCTCCATCCACTCTGTGTCTGGGAGAAACAGTGTTGTCCTGGATGTCCTTGTCACCTACGATCAGCATATAGGGGACCTTCTCCATCTGGCCGTCGCGGATCTTCTTGCCTACCTTCTCGCTCCTCTTATCCACCTCTACGCGGAAGCCGGAGCTTTCCAGCATGTACTTGACGCTGTCAGCGTACTGATGAGCTCTGTCTGTTACTGGCAGAATCTTCACCTGAACGGGAGCCAGCCATGTGGGGAAAGCGCCTGCGAAGTGCTCCGTGATGATGCCCATGAATCTCTCAAGAGAACCGTAGGAAACGGTGTGGATCATTACAGGTACCTGCTTCTCGGAATTTGCGTCGATGAAATCGATGCCGAAGCGGCCGGGCAGCTGATAGTCCAGCTGGATGGTACCGCACTGCCATACTCTTCCCAGAGAGTCTGTTACGTGGAAGTCCAGCTTGGGGCCATAGAAAGCGCCGTCGCCGGGGTTGATCTCGTAGGTCTTGCCGATGGATGTGATGGCGTCAGCCAGCGCATTTTCAGCGACCTCCCAGTCTGCTCTGGTGCCGATGTGGTCCTCTGGCATGGTTGAGAGCACGATCTTATAGGAAAGACCGAAGGTATTGTACATCTCGTCGATGATCCTTGTGACGTTCACTACCTCGTCTCTGATCTGTTCCTTAGCCAGCAGGATGTGCGCATCGTCCTGAGTGAAGCATCTTACTCTGAACATGCCGTGAAGAGCGCCGGAGAGCTCGTGTCTGTGAACGATGCCCAGTTCGCCGTAGCGCAGGGGCAGTTCCTTGTAGCTGTGGGGCTCCAGCTCGTAAACCAGTATGGAGCCGGGGCAGTTCATGGGCTTGATGCAGAAGAGCTCGTCATCGATCACTGTGGTGTACATGTTGTCCTTATAGTGATCCCAGTGACCGGAAGTCTCCCAAAGGGTCTGACGCATGATCTGGGGCGTGGAGATCTCCACATAACCTCTGCTCATACGTACGGATCTCCAGTACTCGATGAGCTTGTTCTTAAGAATAAGGCCCTTGGGCAGGAAGAAGGGGAAGCCGGGAGCCTCATCTCTGAAGGCGAAAAGTCCGAGCTCTCTGCCAAGCTTTCTGTGGTCTCTCTTCTTGGCTTCTTCTATGCGGGCCAGGTACTCCTCCAGCTCTTCCTTCTTGGGGAAGGCTATGCCGTAGATCCTCTGAAGTGTCTCGCGGTTGGAATCGCCTCTCCAGTATGCGGCATTGCAGGTAAGGAGTTTGAATGCGTTGTGCTTGATGCGGCCGGTGCGGTCCACATGGGGGCCTGCGCAGAGGTCAGTGAATTCGCCCTGCTTGTAGAAGCTGATAGCCACGTCCTCGGGAAGGTCGTTGATGAGTTCTACCTTGAAGGGCTCTTCCTTCTCTTCCATGAACTTGAGAGCTTCCTCTCTGGGCAGCTCAAAGCGCTCCAGGGGCAGGTTCTCCTTGATGATCTTCTTCATCTCGGCCTCGATCTTTTCCATGTGCTCCGGTGTGAAGGCAAAGGGAGCCTGGATGTCGTAGTACCAGCCTTCCTTGATGGAAGGTCCGATAGCCAGCTTGCACTCCGGCCAGAGTCTCTTGATGGCCTGAGCCATGATGTGGGAGCAGGTATGCCAGTAGGTCTGCCTGTACTCCTCATTTTCGAATGTGTACTTGTTTTCTGCAGCCTGTTCTTCTGCTGCTCTGATTTCTTCTGCCATTTTGTTTTCCTCCGTGATCTTCGCAGGCCTTTGGCGGGGCCTGCCTCTTGAGCTTTCGGGGATAAAAAAACTCACCCCCGGACTATGCCAGGGGTGAGATACGATTTCGTATACCACGGTTCCACCCTGCTTACGGTTCAGCTGAGATCCTAAAGGCCTCTGCTTTTCCGTCGCTCTTTCCTCTGTAACGGGAGGTCCCGTCCCAAACTACTTGCACTGCTTTCGCCCGGGCAGCTCCAAGGTGGTGGCCACAGCGCCCTTCCCTCCTGCCCCTTCCACCAGTATGGAGCCCTCTCTGTCAGTTCCGTGCGCAGGCGTCCTTTTCATCGCCTTTGTGTATGAAATTGCATGTAATATATCACTTCGCGATAGCTCTGTCAAGCCTTATTTCGCGGCTTCAAAACCTTGGTCTAATCGCCCTGTATTGCCAGAGGAGCATAGCCGAAGGGCATCACAAAGGTATTATTTCCTGAGTAATACTGAGCCGGATTGACCAGCTCCAGGCTGCTGTTTATCCTGCCCTGAAACTCCAGACGTGAGCCACTGAACACGTATATCCCGGGTCCGCAATTCTGACTGTGCCAGTAAACGCCCCTCTCATCGGACATCTGGCTCAGCCTGATGCATGCGATGACCAGCCTTTCTCCGTCCCAGAGCATGGCTCTCCCGAAGCCGGAATCAGGTTTTATGAGATCGCTGTCCTGCTGCAGTTCCTGAGTCAGCTGGCAGTCAACGGATATTCCGTAGCGTCCCTCCGAGACCTCGGTGATAGCAACAAGCCTTTTTCCGCCTATCCATGCCAGTTCGAACTCCTCCCGGGCTTCTTCCTGGACATTGTAATAGCGTCCGGCTCCGCCGTCGTAGAAGGACAGGTACTCATCCTCCGTGGCAACCTCTATCTCCTGCAGCTTTTCGCCGCTCTCCGTATCTATCACATCCACCAGATAGCGTCCTTCACTTATCCTGTGGAGCAGCAGCCTCTCCCCATCGGGATCGACCCAGATGCTGCGGATCTCATCCTCCTCGTTCACAGGATAGAAGAGCCTGAAGCTGTCAACATCCACGCCCTTTTCCACATCGATGATCTCCCCTTCCGTATTTCTGAAATCAAAATTCCCCACAGGCAGCAGATAAATCCCGTAACCCTCCGGGATCTGGCTGGTGTCGATGAGATCGCCCCTGAAGGTCCTGTTGTTGAACCAGAAGTATATTCCATCATCTGTGGCAAAGCTGTTCGTATAAAGGGAGAAGCCGTCTCCCTCCTTTTCCTCAAACATGGTCCCCGAGGTCTGAGCATGACTGGTGCTTGTGCCGCTTTTAGGCCTGTAGAGCTGTATCTGAACATACTGATCCTCCAGCACCGGAATGCGGAAATGTTCCATCAGCTTCAGGATGACATAGCTTTCAAGGCTGGATCTTTCGTCCATGGTATAAAAGTCCGGGGAAAAACCATAGTAGATATCCCCTCTGCGGTTTCCATTGTCATCCAGCTCCGTACCCGGCAGCTCCACACTTACAGTCAGCGGATAATAATCCATATAGTCCGCCAGGCGGATAAGGGCGACGCCCTCCTCCCCGGGAGCGGTACTTTCATAAAGATCGTTAAAGGCCCTTGCCAGGCCGCCCTTTGCTTTGTTATAGGGGTCAAGAGTGTCAGGATATGGCGTCCCTGTCTCCGGCTGGTTCTTCTGGCTGTAGCTGCTGTAATCATAGTCCAGATCGAGATAATCCTGTATCCAGACTCCGCCGCGGTACGGGCTCCCGCCGCCCATCCTCCTGGCAGGCAGTCCGCCGTCCCTTCGTCTGGCCTTGGTCTCAAATCTCTGGCTGCTGGAGCTGACCAGCTGTCCGCTTCTGATGCTGTAGCTGTTCTCCCAGTAGAGATGCTCCCCCATGTAATCGGTCTCTGTTATGGTGATGCCATCGGCCGCTGTTGGGTCTCCAAAGACTGTCTCCAGTTCAAATGATGGATTCCTGAGGCTTCCGATAAGTCTGTTCTGTGCAAAGGCCGTGCCTGCAGAAAGCAGCAGGACTATAGCCAGTGCAAGTATAAGGCTTTTCTTCATAGCTGGTCCTCCCTATCTGCCGCCGTCCTCCAGCTCCTGCAGGGCTTTGGCCACCCTGTCAGGCCTGTAGTTGTAGGTCTTTTTGATGTAATCCATAAGGTCTGAACCCTCGTCCTCCAGCTCAGAAGCCTTTTTGTCGCCTATTATTGTCCCTTTATGGATCAGCACCGCCCTGTCTATAAAGCCCGACACCTCCTCTATAAGATGGGTGGAGAGCATTATGGTCTCGGTGGGCTCCAGTATGCCCAGCAGCAGCTTGTAGAAATCCTCCCGGTTAAAGATATCGTTTCCTGCAAAGGGCTCGTCCATAAGGATGTGATCCGCCCCCTGGGACAGAGCCATTATCACCTCGAACTGGTTCTTCTGGCCGGTGGAAAAGCTTCTTAAAGGTCTGTTCAGCGGAAGCTCAAAAAAGTCCATCAGAGCCTTGAAGCGCTTTCCCCTGTAACTTGGGAAGTGCTCCTTGTAAAAATCGCTGTGGCCTTTAGCGCTGAGCCCCGGGAAAAAGCTGTGCTCTGAGGTAGCAAAGGCAAGCCTTGCTATGTTCTTTCTTGTGATGGGCTCCCCATCCAGGGTGACGCTGCCTCTGAAGCCCGTCAGGCCCAGTATGCACTTCATAAGAGTGGTCTTGCCGGCACCGTTTTCACCGAAAAGGCCTATTATCTCCCCTGGCCCCATGTTCAGAAAGATGTCGTAAACAGCAGCCCTGTTTCCGTAGTATTTTGTCAGGTCTTTGATCTCCAGCATGGTCTACCTCTTTACAAATATCAAATAGTCATAGCTCCAGAGCCGGACCTGCTCCGGCAGGGCCTGGGGCGGTGTCTGGTGCACGTAGATGGCGACGCAGAGATTGGCCAGAAGCACGGCCAGGGCTGCTCCGAGCAGCAGCGCAATCAGGGGAAGTGCAAAGCTTCTTCTTAAAACCTCGTCCTTTGGAAGCCTTTTCATAAGATAGATGCTCCGGCTTTCCCTCCAAAAGCTGACAAGCTGAGCCACTCCGATACCAATGCAGAAGGCTGCATAAGCCGGGAAGGCTGTTTTAAAGCCTCGCCTCATCAGCATGCTTATCTCCACGATCTCTGCTCCTTCTCTTAGGACCTGCTCTCCGTGATACCAGGTAAAAAGAACTCTTTTCGCTGAACTATAGCCGGCCAGAAAGGACATAAAGGCGAAAAGTCCTGCTATCAGAAGAATTATCACAAGCTGGAGAAACAGCTTTTTATAATTGCTCCCCGGAGGTGTGTTTTTCTCAAGGAAGCCCCAAAGCCTCTGGTAAGGAGTCCGCCTTTTCAAACCAGTCTTTTCCATGCTTAGGCCTCCTGTTCCTTAATATCCTGAGCCCTGCCGCTGTGGGCCTTCAAAAGGCCGTAAGCAAGAGCGCAGACGGCGATTATCATAAGAAGCACTGCAAGCACCCTGGTCCCACCCTCTGCAGGATAGGCTCTGAAGCGGGCTGCCACCATGGTGCCTATCCAGGCTCCTGACAGGGCAGGCAGAGTTTTGGAGCCGTAGCGGCTGCCAAGTTCGCCCAGAGCGGATGATATGGCGCAGAGAATGATGAATACTTTATTTCTGAACCAGAGCCAGCCGTCCTGAAGGGGCAGCAGCCCGTGAAGGAAGCTGTTTCTGTAGAAGTCGGCTGCGATTCCCTGGGGCCCGGCTGCAAATCCGTAGTGGGCAGCATAGAGCTCTGCAAGGCTCAGCATCACCAGAGCCTCCCATAAAAAGAGAATGGTAAAGAGTATGCAGCCCGACAGACTGTGGAGCAGGAAGACCTGCCTCTCAGAGATGCAGAGCCGCTGAAGAGTATATGAATACTTTGATGATCTGCTCCAGCCCATGCAGATGACCACAAAGGCGATCAGGCTCAGTCCGAAAAGGATGTAAAAGGGGCTAACATTCCGGATATCCAGGGCGCCTGCTCCATAGCGGAGCTGGTCCACAAAGGCGCTGAACTGAAGGAAGCCCGTCTGAAGCCTCAGCATCACATAGAATATCCCAAGCTGCAGCAGCCCGCTTCCGAGGCAGACTGCCAGGGCTTTATATATGCCAAGCCTTATATACAGTTCCAAAACCGAAAGATATTTCTTCATGCTTTACAGCTCCTCCCCTTCGGGATCCGCCTCTTCCTCCCTGTCCCAGTTGCTGCTTATGAGCTCAAGAGCTTCTTCCCTGCTGATGCCGCTCTGCTTAAGAGAGCTGATCAGAAGCATTACATCGTCCCGCAGAAGCTCCTCCCTCAGAAGCTCCAGCCTTTTGGGACTGATGGTCATGTAGCTTTTGGCGCCGGTGCCGGACCAGATGAGCCCCTCCCTCTCCAGCTGGGCGAAGGCCTTCTGGACGGTGTTGGGATTTATGCCAAGGAGGGCCGAAAGCATGCGCCTGGAGGGAAGTTCGTCTCCATCAACTATGCTTCCGGCGGCCACACCCCTTTTGACAAAGCTTATTATCTGCAGATATACGGGGCTGCGCCCCTCTGCTTTGAAATTATCGAACGAGATCATGATGTTCCTTTATTGTTATTGGCGCGGCAGACCTTTATTCTGCCGTAACCGTATTACTTGTGTAGTACACTTTTCAACTGTATTATTGCACTAATACGCTTTTGTGTCAAGCACAAAAAAACCGGCTGTATCAGCCGGATGATTCAATGCTTGAGTGATGCTCCCACAGCCTGCAAATATGGGGCCAAGAAGAAACATGGCCGGACTGCAGGAGTGACTATCAGATCAGAGGATGCCCCTCCCATTCGCGGTCCGGGGCGAGTCCCAGCAGCTTTACCACAGTAGGCGCGATGTCCAATATGCTTGCTGCATCAAAACTGCCCTCCGGGGTAAAATCCGGGCCGCAGCAAAGGAGCGGAATGGTCATATCCTCTGGAAGTTCAGTGCCGTGATGACGCCCATGACCGCCATGGTCAGCAGTGACTATCAAGCTGAAGTCGGAAGGAAGCTCTGCTGCAATTTCTTCGATATTGTCCCAGGCAGAGGAAGCAGCCTTCAAGTACTTGGGGCTCATCCAGCCGAAATCATGGCCGGTTTCATCTGTGTTGACCATATAAAGAAAGGTGAAATCAGGCTCCTCCGTTTTCAGGTGTTCCCTGCACGCATCAGCCAGGTACTTATCTGAATCAGAACCTGTATTCCTTACATACAGCGAATGATCCAGGCTTCCGGGCCTCCCGATGTCTCTCAGTTCCTCCCAGTTATAGAAGAATGCAGTGGTCTTTCCCGCCTGATGAAGCAGCTCAAATAGTCCCCTCACCGGCCTTACCTGAGGTGTGTAGATATTTGTCAACACCCCATGCCTCTGTGGATCAACGCTGTGAAACATGGACATATGGCAGGGCAGCGTAACAGAGGGCATAACAGTGCGGGTGTGACCACAATACATCCCCTTTGCCCTCATTCTTTGAAACTGCGGCATATCCTCAATCGCATCCGGACGCATGCCGTCCACAACTATCAGTATAACCTTCATTTTAACCCTATCCTTTAATGTGCTTTTGACTTTTATTCTATGTTCTCCGCTGACCCGTTCTCTGATGAGCTTTCGCCACGAATCTGAAAGCTCAAATCATAAACGCTTTTAGCTGGTATAACACAGTATTCATGGCTAGTTAAGTAATTCTGATTCTTTGGCCAAGAATCCGGCTGTTCTGGGAGTCTGATTTTCATGGCCATTTGCGCTTTTTTCCCGCTTTGGCCAGGAATCCTAAGTCTGCCACAAATTCAGATGGCTGGCTTACCGCTTTTTCGGCGCAGGGAGTTCATCGACCATAGCGTCCAGAAGAGCGCATAAAAACTCTATGTCATCCACATTATCCACCAGAAGCATCTCTTTAGCGCCTTCATAAGGGATCTCCCGTGGCGCATCCGGCATCATCTGCAAAGCGCTTTTTGTGGGCTTCACAAGGAAGCGGTCATCGTAGATCCCTCCGACTATCTTATCGCGATAGTAAATAATATACTCACCCATCATCGATTTATATGAAACATCATCCAGCGGTATAAGCTGATCCAGTATGAATTCCAGGTATTCTTTGCTCGATGCCATGTCTTTTTTCCTCTTTTAAGCTGAAATCTTTTCTTCCTTTAAACCTGCTGTCCGTGCTGCTCCGGGTACCCGGCAAGTGTGTCCCTGACTATAGTCTCTACCAGAGCCTTCCGCCCTCCGGAGTCTTTCGGGATGGCAATCATAAGATACCACCTTCCGGGATAATCCCAGTTATACTGGAAATAATATTCCACCGGCCAGCGATCAACCACCTCCGAGATCTCAGGATAGGTCTGATGAATTATCTCCAGGGCTTCTCTGTGGACGCCATCCCTGAACTCAGCGGCATATTCAAGATCCTGCTCACTCATATCCTCCGGCGGAATCGTAGGATAGTTGTCATAATCATGGTATTTGTCACTTCCGTAATTCATGATCTATGCACCTTTCTGTCTGTCCACCCTTCATTTCGGCTGCTGTCCAAGGCCGAAGTACTTTTCTGCAAGTGCCATCGTCTCCCCGATGGTCCGGTCTTCATCTCTTATTATGACATTAAAGCCGGAATGCAGGAAGCGTTCATATCTTTCATGCGAATTTATAAGCATCAGGCCCTGTCTGTAGTTTTCCATGGCTGCCTCCGAATCCGGCTCCTCCATTATAAGGCGGTAAAGGAACTGCTTTTCCCTGTCCGGACGCTCAAAAAAGCGGTTTACGGATATCATGGGATCCGCCAGCAT
>JAFRWH010000039.1 GCA_017438085.1 Bacillota bacterium | reverse complement strand
GCAATGTGCAGGTGAACTACCTCGATATTGCAATTGCCGCCTGTGCTGCCATAATACTGAATATACTGTTCAGGAAGCTCGGGATCTCTCTGCCGGTAATAGTTGTATCCATACTTGCGGGATCTCTGATAACGATATTCTACAGGGAATATAAGCTGCCGCGCTATACAGCAAAACTGCTTCAGACCTGCGTCGGTGCTTATACAGGCTCCATGATCACACGACAGGTCATTGCCTCTATGGGCCAGCTGTGGGTAGGAATAGTTCTGGTATTTATATTCCTGATGCTTTGTCTGTTCGTAAACGCGCTGATTCTTGAAAAAATGTTTGGCATCTCCAGGCTCACAAGCATCTACATCTGCGCTCCCGGCGGACTGTCGGAGATCACTCTGCTGGCTGAGGAGACCGGCGGCGACATTCCCACCATTGCCGCGCTGCAGACCTTCAGGCTGCTGACTATAGTGGTTCTGATATCTGCTCTTGCCCCGATGATGCTGAGGATCGCGGAGATACTTTAGAAATGCAAAAGCCGGTTCGTAAACCGGCTTTTTTATTGCGATCACAGGCTGCTGTAAACTATCCAGATATAAATGTAGCCTGCGGTGACCGCTGCAAGGGTAAAGGGCACGCCTATGCGGCAGAATTCCTTAAAGCCCACCTTGTAGCCACGTCTGATGAGCATGCCCACGCCGGCGATATTCGCGGAGGCGCCTATGGGTGTGAGATTTCCGCCCAGAGTTGCTCCGGTCAATAATCCGAAGTACAGCAGCTCCGCAGGTGCGCCGCAGGTGGCTATGACACCCTGAAGCACAGGCAGCATGGTGGCCACATAGGGGATGTTGTCTATAAAGGCAGAGATCAGGACCGATGCCCAGACCACCACTGTATAGAGCAGGAAAATGCCTCTGCTTCCCATGCCTGCAATGATGGCCGCAAGATCGTCTATGATGCCCATGTGGCTTATACCGCCTATTACAAGGAACAGAGCAAACAGCATCTCAAGGGTCTGAACATCCAGCTCTTTAGCGGCATGCTTGAGCCCCGCCTTGTTGTTTTTAGCGTAATACTCTATGGCTGCAGTAATGGCAGCGCAGATCAGGCAGATGACACCGTTGGTTATGGCAGGCTTTCCGGGAATGAAGGATGCAGCTATAAGAAGACCTATCATCAGCAGCATCATATAGCCGGGGAAGTGGTCCCTGCACACTGCGGTGCCTTTGGTCTCCACCTTATCCTTGTCCTTTCTGAACATCCACATCATGATTGGCACCGTGCAGAGAGCGCCAAGCTCCACCGCAAAGAATATGCCCGGCCGGCCCTTCATCCAAAAGAAGTCCATGAAGTCCATATCTGCATAGGCGCCGAGCATTATTGAAGTTGTATCGCCCACCAGGGTGGCTGCGCCCTGCAGATTGGAGGACACGGCTATGCAGATTATCATGTTGATGGGTGATATCTTCAGCTTCCTGCAGATGGCGAGCCCCACAGGAGCCACCATAAGGACAGTGGAAACATTGTCGATAAAGGCGGAAATGACCCCGGAGAACAGGGACATGAAGATGGTCAGCCACATCAGGTTCGGAGCCTTTTTAAGAAGCTTATCCGCTATGACCGCAGGCATCTGGGACTGGATGAAATAGTCCACCAGTACCATGGTCCCGGTCAGCATCATCAGCACATTCCAGTCTATGGCTGCCGGGATCTCCCTCAGAGGCAGTATCCCAAGTATAATAAAAATCAATGCCGTGCCCAGAGCCACCCAGTGCTTGAAGCGTGGAAATATGAATATCCCTGCGTACATCAGCAGGAAAAGAACTATTGCCGCAATTTTCAATTTATCCCTCCTTAAGCTTCTTTGAGCAATAAAAAACTTTTGCATGCTCAAGATCCATACAAAAGTCTTGCTTAAAGTATATCCACCGGCCTTTCGGCGTGATGACGACGGATATAGCGCAGCATCCGCTGCGCAGCTACTCCCTTTTATATTCATAAAAACGAAGACCGCCTGTGCGATCCACGGCGGTCTATATAATACCCTATTTTTCCTGTATCGTCGACTTCATTCTTTCGATAGCAACTATCATTTTTTCTCTGTCCTTTGGCAGCGTGCCCCAGACTCTGTCCGGCGGGAAGCCGAAGGATGAATCATATTCCATGCCATCCACATCCACCAGCTCTATAAAGCGG
>JAFRWH010000038.1 GCA_017438085.1 Bacillota bacterium | reverse complement strand
TACAGTAATATTTTAACTTAAGCCTTGAGTAAGCCCTTTAACTCTTCGAGGTAGTAAGAAATGGAGCCTTCGTAGGACTTTCCGTCCATCTCCAGGCGCATGCCGCCGATAAGAGCTTCGTCCACGCTGTACTGCATGGAGATCTTCTTCCCGGTCTTTCTGGAGATGACCTCAGCAAGTCTTTCCTTCTGAGCTTCGCTGAGAGGCGAAGCGGATACGGCGCGCACTTCAAGTATGCCCTTGTCTTTATTGAACAGAGCTCTGTATGCGCTTTCGCAGATCGAAAAATCTGAAGCGATATCTTCGTCCACCAGCAGCTGCATGAAGTTCAGACTGTAGGGCTGCAGCTTGCCGTCCCAGGCTTCTCTTATGAGAGCCTTGCGCTCTTCCTTTGGAAGCGCAGGAGACGAAAGCAGCTTGCCGTATTCGGGGTTCTCTCTGTAGACGCCAAGGACGGCTTCCATATCCGCCATTATGGCATCTTCAAGACCCTCTTCAGCAGCCAGGTCGTAAAGGCTGCTGCCGTAGATTTCAGCTTTCCCCTTCATTACTCGGCCTCGAATTCGTTAATAAACTGATCTATGAGCGCACCCTTGTTTCCGTCGTCCAGTTCTTTTCTTACCAGCTTTTCAGCGATTTCCACAGCCATATCGGAGATCTCTCCGCGGGCCTGGTCCATGACCTTCTTGCGGTCCGCCTCGATCTCTTTGGCTGCCTTTTCCTTGATAGACTGCGCCTGTGTCTGGGCCTCGGAGATTATCTCGCCTGCGCTGCGTCTTGCGGAGGCTAAAGTCCTCTCGCTGAGAGCCTCTGCATCCGCCTTGGCGCTCTTGAGCTGCTCTTCGTAGCCCAGCTTTGCATCCTCAGCTTCGCTTCTGGCTGCCTCTGCATCGCTGTAGACCTTGTTCAGCTCCTCCTGACGCTTGGCTATGATCTTCTTTACAGGCTGGAAAAGAAAGCGCTTGAAAAGCCAGATCTGAATAAACAGGTTCAGGATCTGCGCTATAAATGTCCATTTATCAAAGCTCACCAATTGTTGATAAAGCATTTGATTTCTCCTTCAATTCTTTTACAGTGTCTGTATTAGAGCATGCCCAGGAACATTCCGGGTGCCACGAAGATCAGCAGAAGACCTGTAACGAAACCGTAAATACCAGTGGTTTCCGCAAGTGCGATACCTACGAACATGTTGCTTCTGATAGTTCCGGTAAGTTCGGGCTGACGCGCGATGGATTCAAGTGCCTTGCCTGCAGCGTAGCCTTCACCGATGCCGGGGCCGATACCTGCGATAAGTGCAAGACCTGCACCGATTGCGCATCCCATAAGTACTAATGCTCTTTCCATGTTGATGTTTCCTCCGTTATAAAAATGATAATGGATAATCTATTCTTCTTCACCTGCGGCCTGAGAAATGAATACCATAGTCAGAACGCAGAATATAAAGGCTTGAATTACTGAGCCGAACCAGTCGAAGTAAAGGGACAGGACGGCGGGGACGCCTACTGTCAGGAAGGGGATCGCTCCGAGGACCTTGCCCACAGCGCCCGGGATGAGGCCGAACAGCGCCACATTGGCGGCGGCAAGGCCTGCATAGACCAGAGCGGATATTACGGAGCCCGACACGATGTTTCCGAAATGACGGAAGGTCATTGAAACGGGTTTGAATACCTCGCCCAGCACGTTGAAGGGCGCCATCAGGAAGATGGGGGAGCAGAAGCTCTTGAGATAACCCAGAAGACCGCTGGATTTTATGTTGTTGTAGGTGATGATGATAAATACCACTATAGCCCAAGCCAGCTCGGTGACCAGGTCTGCGGTGGGCGGGAAGCAGCCGATCAGCGAGGTGAGGCTGGAGCACAGAGACAGGGCGAAGATAGTTGCGATGAAAGGCGCAAAGCTTGCCACCCATCTCTTCCCCATGTTCTGTTCCACGAAGTTGTCTGCGAACTGC
>JAFRWH010000005.1 GCA_017438085.1 Bacillota bacterium | reverse complement strand
AATCCGGAAGAGTATGCGCAAGCAGGTTGTAAGTGCCTCCATAGATAGTCTTCTGACAGACTATATGATCCCCGGACTGAGCAAGCGCCTGTATGGTATAGCTGATGGCTGCTGCCCCGCTTGCAAGAGCCAGAGCTGCAGAACCACCTTCGAGCGCAGCGATACGCTTTTCAAGCACATCCTGAGTTGAATTTGTGAGTCTGCCGTATATATTCCCTGCATCGCTCAAATCAAAACGGGCCGCTGCATGGGCAGAGTTCCTGAAAACATAAGAAGTTGTCTGATAGATAGGCACTGCTCTCGAATCAGTTGCGGGATCCGCCTGTTCCTGGCCTACATGAAGCTGAAGTGTTTCAAATTTATAGTTAGACATTTTTATTCCTTTCGATCTTTAGACTGAGCACTTAAAAACCCGGAAGCTCATTCTCCCGGGCTGATGGCAAACACGACTTAGGTCAATGCTGAAGCTGATCCGCAAACGTAAACAGCTCAGGCCATTCTGCAGCCCGGGAGTTCAACATTCGCATGAATCTGTTTCTCATGATCTCTTTCCTTTCATAAGTCTGCTCAGCATAAATTGAAATAATATTACACCTATTCACCTACTGTGTCAATAGGTATTATTCGGATAAGAAAAGGAGGACCCGATCGGGTCCTCCTTCAGTCAGCTCTTTATTTACTAATCCGGATTGTTCTGAAGCATCAGGTTGAGAACTGTAATGTCCGTGGATCTCATGCCTTCGCGCCCCATGTAGCCCACATTGGCTATCGTATCCTCCACATTGGAGAATGTAAGACCTTCGCCGGGCTGGAACACCCTGCCCTTCTTTGCCATATCAAGAGCGGTAAGCGCAGCATGTACGGAAGCGTTGATCTTGGCTCCGCAGCTGGACTTGGCGCCGTCGCATACTATTCCACCGGTGGTGCAGATGGTATTGGTGATGGTGTCTTCAATAACCTTGGGGCCGAGATCCAGCATGTAGGCGATGCCGCACGCAGCGCCGCAGGCAGCGCTGACAGCGCCGCAGTAAGCGGAAAGACTTCCTATGTATCTCTTCTGAAGCAGAGCGATCAGATCGGAGACCACCATGCCGCGGATGAGCTTGTCATGAGGGATATTGTAGGCCTCAGCGTAGGTTACCACGGGCAGAGTCGTGGTTATACCCTGGTTTCCGGAGCCGGAGTTGATGACAACAGGCATTGCGCAGCCTGCCATTCTTGCATCGGAACCCGCAGCAGCCGCAGCGCAGGCCTTTACCTTAAGACTGCCTGATTCATTGGTCTCTGTAAGGGTCCTTCCGACCTCGGCGCCCCACTTGTTTGTAAGGCCTTCATTGGAAATAGCTACATTGCAGTTGATCTGATTTTCTATAGGCTTTCTGACATCTTCAATATCTACGCAGTCAGCAAATTCCAGGATGTCCTTGACATTCATAAGACTCTTGTCAGGGGCATTCGAATTGTCTCCGGCCCCGCCTTTTTCATATACGACTTTGCCGTTTTTCTCCATCCTGATGATGTTGTTGTGATAATCGCTGATAATGACTCTTGCGCTGTCTTCTCCGGCTTCTACATACAGATCTATGTAAAGATTTGCAACGCCTTCAACCAGCCCGGGAGTGCATATACCTGCTTCCAGCATCCTGGCCATCTGATCAATGTCATCCTCTGTGACATCAGCCAGCACATCCAGCACCTTGTCAGGGTTTCCGCCCACGATGCCGATCAGAGCCGCAGGCGCTATGCCTCTTCTTCCGCCGCTTTGAGGCACAACTACACCCTTTACATTCTTGATAATATTTCCGCTGCACTTAACATCTACCTTCTCGGGCAGCTTTCCGAGCAGTTCCTTGGCCTTCGCGCCGGCATATGCCACCGCGATAGGCTCCGTACAGCCTGTGGCCATTATAAGCTCCGTTTCCAGGATCCTGCAGTAGGTATCGTATACGTATTTATCCATAATTCCCTCCTTCTTGAGAATAATCATGAGTGATAGCTATAAATAATTGTATATGCAGCGCACAGTACAGTCAATCACAACGGGTTACTTCGGATATAACATATGCGCATCATCGATCACATATAAGGTCTCTTTTAAATATCTTGATGCCAGCCACTTTGCCATACCCAGGTTCTGATCCAGATAGTTGCCGCATTCATCGGCTTTCGCGCCCGGTATTTCTCCTTCAAAATCCCTTATAAATTCGAACATCTTTATCATAAGAGGAATTATGTCTGCTGGTTCGAGTCCACCCTGAAGGATCAGATAATTCCCTGTCCGGCAGCCCATGGGTCCGAAGTAGACCACCCTGTCCTTCCATTCCGGATCGTTGCGGAGAAATGTGGCGCCGAGATGTTCTATAGTGTGAAGCTCTGCGGTATTCATGACAGGCTCGCGGTTCGGCGCGGTCATGCGCAGATCAAAGGTCGTGAGCACAGTATCTCCGAATCTGTCTCTTCTTGACACATAAACGCCCGGTTCCAGAAGCAGGTGGTTTATAGTAAAGCTTGCGATCTTCTCCATTATTTATTTGCACCTCTTTCAAAAACAGCGGCATCCTGTTCGGGGATGCCGCTATAAATAGCTATTATTAAGATATTATTCGATGTTCTTAAGGAAAGCCATATAGCCTCTGTATGCTTCGTAAACATCAGCCTTAGAGCTCACCTCGTAGGGTGCGTGCATATTGAGCACTGCTACGCCGCTGTCGATGACATTCATGCCGAATTTTGCCATGATGTGAGCTATGGTACCGCCGCCGCCAACATCTACCTTACCAAGCTCTGCGAACTGATAGCTGATCTTGGAATCATCCATAACTGCTCTGAGCTTGCCTACATATTCGGCGTTAGCATCGTTGGAACCACCCTTGCCGCGGCTTCCGGTGAACTTGTTGAAGGTCATGCCCTGGGAAAGGAATGCTGCGTTCTTGGTTTCAAATGCCTCTGCATAGAGAGGATCGAAGCCCGCGCTTACATCGGAGCTGAGCATGAAGGAATTTGCCAGGCATCTGCGGAGCTTGAGAATGCTCTCGCCTTCCATGTTGGCGATGATCTCCGCCACAGCATTTTCAAAGTAGAATGCATCCATACCTGTAGCGCCGCGGCTGCCGATCTCTTCCTTGTCGACCAGCAGGCAGCAATAGGTGCGCTTGCCGGCCTTGCTGTCCAGTATAGCCTTCATGGAAGTATAAGCGCAGACTCTGTCGTCCTGTCCGTAGGAAAGGATCATGGAGCCATCAAGGCCGCAGTCTCTTGCCTTGCCTGCAGGAACGATCTCGAGCTCTGCAGAGATGAAATCGCTCTCTTCAACGCCGTACTTGTCCTTCAGGATAGCAAGAACATTAGCAGCAACAGCATCCTTCTGGTCTTCGCTCAGCTTGCTCTT
>JAFRWH010000037.1 GCA_017438085.1 Bacillota bacterium | reverse complement strand
TTGTGATATTATTAGCAGGATCGATATTACGGAGGTAAAGATATGAAAATCACATCAGCAGAAGCAGGCAAGCTTCTCAAGAGCATGCAGAGCGATATCAACAGCATCATCTATCTTGAAACTCAGAAAAGAGAGTTCGCGGCTGCTTCAACCGAGGACCCCGAAAGCAACAGACCTGCTTACGACTATGAAGCAGTTCAGAAGGAACTTGCGGAGAAAGAAAAAGCCATCCGCATACTTAAGCATGCAATAAACAAGTTCAATACAGAGACAAAGGTCCCGGGCTTTGACATGACCATAGACCAGATGCTCATCTATATCCCACAGCTTACAGCAAGAAAATCCAAGCTTGACGCCATGCGCTCACGCCTGCCCAAGGAACGCAGAAACTCCTTCACCAGCAATATCATTGACTACAGCTATGCCAATTACGACATTGCAAAGGCTGAAGAGGATTATCAGAAGGTGTCGGAGGAGCTGACAAGAGCTCAGCTGGCGCTGGACAGCGTCAACAGCACTAAAAAGATTACTGTGGAGCTTTAGCGCCGCAGTTTTCCGTCACTGAAGAGAGCACAAGCCATGGATCTACCTTGTCGGTGTTTACTGTTAAAAGTTTAGGGTTATTTTTCAGTTATTATTTATGACAGCGGTCTATTGACAAAAGAATGGGGAAACAGTTCGAATCTGTTCACATCGCCCTCTTCTCTGAAAAAAGCTAAAACGCCTCCCGAGCTTCGGTTCACGGGAGGCATTTTTATTCTTTTACAGACAGTACTGTCAATAAAAATCTGATTACTTATAGATCAGCTGCGGCTTCTTGTCCTTTTCGGTGATATGGATCGCAAAGCCTGCGAAATCCTCCTTAATATAGACCAGGCGGAGACTGCCGTCAGCCCTTCGCATTCCGCCGTCGATATCGCACTTAAAGCCCTTGCTCTCCAGTTCCTTGATCGCTTCGTGGATATCGTCCACTTCCATGGCGATGTGACCGAAGCGCCCTGCTCCGATATCCTTCATCACCTCGTAATAGTCGCCGGCAAAGAAAGCTTTCGGGGTCTCTCTGATATCCAGATTAAACACCAGACAGAGCAGATCCGCGATCTTCTTAGCCTCTTCTTCGTTGTCGCAGTTGATGCCAACATGGGCAAGTCTGAAATTGACAGCCATTTTAGTACCTCCTATTTAATACCCATCTTCTCCAGTTGCTCTGCCAGTTCTGCCATGTACTTGGGGATATCGAAGCTCTGCGGGCAGTGTCCGGTGCAGGTACCGCAGCCTATGCATGCAGAAGGCAGCTTCTCGGATGCCCAGCCCTTCATTGCATTCAGTCTCCAGGGTCCGCTCAGTTTGTATTCATTATAGAAACGCAGGATCTCAGGGATATCCAGACCCATCGGGCAGTTGGGTGTGCAGTATCTGCATACAGTGCAGGGAACTGCTATCTTGGAATACATAGTCTTGGCAGTCTTCTCCACCAGAGCCTCTTCTTCTGCGCTAAGAGCCTTGTACTCAGTAAATGTCTTTATGTTACCTTCAGCCATTGCCATGGAGCCCATGCCGCTGAGCACCACCTGGATCTGAGGATGAGACAGCACCCATCTCATAGCCCATTCGGCCTGCTCTGTATCGGTATCAGCGCCCAGGATAGCCTTGATGTCATCATCCAGCTTGGCAAGCATGCCGCCGTGTACAGGCTCCATCACCATGATGGGAATGCCCGCATCCTCCAGTATCTTATAGAGCTGATCCGCAATGCCGCAGTACCAGTCGTAGTAATTGAACTGGATCTGAACGAAGTCCCACTTGCGGATGGAGACCATTCTCTCCAGAGCCTTAACAGAGCCGTGGAAAGAGAAGCCGAAATACTTGATCTTGCCTTCAGCCTTCATCTGGTCGAAATATTCAACGCAGCCGCAGTTCAG
>JAFRWH010000036.1 GCA_017438085.1 Bacillota bacterium | reverse complement strand
TATACATCTGCTCGATCGGTGCATACTGCGGAGTGAAACCACAGCCTGTAGCAGTATTGACGACCATGATGACCTTGCCCTTATAGTCCGCAAGATTCAGAGCTTCGCCTTCGCCGGTAGTGATCGTGAAATCGTAAATCATTTTAAGTCCTCCGTTTTCACGGAAAAACAATTTGTCATTTATATAATAACAAAAGAACGAATATTATAAAAGAGCTTCCGGGCTTAATGCCTGAAGCTCTTTTTGATGCATTATATCTCATATCTGCGCTGCATATATACGGTATGCAGCTAAAATCACTTTTCTATGACCTTCGCACCTTCACAGCGGGGCAGGATGTAGTTCCAGACAAATTCATAATCCTCCGGCTCGCAGTAGATCCTGTCATGGCTCATCAGGCAGTCCAGCTTGACAAGGCCTTTACTGGGGACACCGGTGAGCTTCTTCGTGCCCTCGAATGTGGTGTACATAGAGGTCCTTCTTGAAGTAAGACCTATACCTGTGGTGGTGAGGTTGCGGCTCAGAAGTCCGGCAAGCACGGTCAGGTTAGCTATGACCTCAGCCTTCTTGGCCTGCTTTTCCTGCTGCTGCTGAAAAATGCCTTCATCATCCATTTTGTAGATGACAATGTATTTTCCACCCATTATTGCAGCATAGAGAAAATAACCCAGTAATATGAGCACAACGAAAATGCCTGCCAGAACTCCCATCAGCTGCAGGACGAAATTGTATTGGTGATCTCCGAAAAGCTCTACTATGAAATGGAAAACGCCAAATCCGAGTATTATCCCGCCGAATATTTTAAACAGTATCTCCAGAACGAAAAAGTCCTTGAACAGATTTACCTCATATACCCAGCGGTAACTTCCGTCACCGCCGATCTGGATGTTTTTACCCATATATTCCTTTTCTGTTGCAATATTGTCCATGATCTATGTCCTTCTCTTTCTCTTTTTCTTTCTGCGCCATACGACAAGCAGCACAATTATCGTTATCAGCAACAGAACAGCTAACCCGGAAAGCACCAGTATAGGAACGAGTGGGATGACGGTCTCCTCGTAAAGGCGTGCATCATTTGCTAAACAGAACATACCCGGCCTCCTTTATTTCTCGCCGACAACGATCAGGCTGTCGCTTTCAGTCAGGTTGATGACATCTGCAAGCGGTGGATTGAAGGTGCACTTGAAGCTGCCCTCACGCATGTAGCCGAGGACCACATAGCCCTGCGCCAGCGCGATCTTTCTGATCTCCGCTACGCTGTGCTCTCCGGTGACCTGCAGCATGCCGGCTGTCTTCAGATAGAACTCGCTGCCTTCGTTGGAGAGTATCTCCCTGAAGACCTCGGTCAGCTCGGGGCTTTCGGCCAGCTGCGCCAGGAACAGAGCGGACATGTTAGAGGATACCACATAGTCTGTGTTGTCATCGCTGACCACCAGGCGCTGATTGTGCTCGCGGCGCATCTCCATGGTTATATTATACTTGAAACCGTAGCGGACCTTGAAATCTCTAAGGTTGAGCAGCAGGAAGATGTTTTGGGTATCCGCTTTTTCTTCGTCGATATTGTGGTCGCTGAGGACTACGATGTGGGCTGCCATCTTGGCCAGCGTCAGCAGGGTCTTATTCCTTGTGTAGTCTCCATCGAAGAAGTTGATCTCCATATCAGGTCTGTCGGCAATGGATGCCCGTACGGCCTCCTTATCGCAGCGGCCTGCTATCAGGACGTCGTTCACGTCCTCCGGCAGCTCGTGGAGTATAGTATCCATGGTCTCGTTGTACCCGAGGATCACTACCTTGCCGGCCTTGACTTCGCTGTCCGGGTCAGCCTGCTTAAGCACTACTTCCGGAAGCTCAGGCATCGGGACCAGAGCCGAAGTGTCGTCCTCCTCTGAGAACACGATCATGCTGTCGCCTTTCCGGAAGGTCTCAGCGGGAGCGGGATTCATCATAAGCTGACTGCCGCGCTTAAAGCCGATGGGAACGCCTCCGTTCATGGAGCAGGTCAACTCTTCAAATGTGCGGCCCTCTGCCTCCGGCATCTCAACGCAGTACATCTCGTTGCCCTCAAAGTTGAAGACTTCCTTGAAGGTCTCGGAAAGTCCGGGCTGAGTGCAGGAGTGAGCTATGATCCTTGCCATGGTGTCGTTTGTCTGCAGAGTCGTAACATTGTGACGCTCAGCCAGGGATGGCGGGAACTTGTAATCCTCCTTGGAAATGATTGCTCCCACGTTAGCGGTGCCGCCGCCTTCGGTCCCTATTATGGACGAAACTGCAAGCAGGGCTTTGGTTGTACGCTCATCGCTGGTAGGGCTGATGATGACCGACTTGCAGGTGGACAGGGAGCATTTTTCCATGCTGACAGGATCGAATATATCAGCCGTGCGGCAGATTATGCGCACATTCTTAGGCGTTTTGACATTGCTTTTGATGTACTCATCCATCTTATCGCGGGGCATATTGTCCGCGACGACTATGCAGGCGGGCTGCTCAGCAGCCGCCAGGACCAGCTGCCTGAGCAGAGTATACTCGCCTGGATAAAAGCCCAGGACCACAGTATGCCCTTCCTCGAGCACCTGAGAGTTGCCTCTGCGCAGATTGTTGATCTTGTCTCTGATAGCGCTGGAAACAATACCTATCAGGACGCTGGTGACCAGCATGCCGCATATCGCAGAGAAGGTCATCAGGAACAGATACAGTCCGTTGCCGTCATGATATCCGGGGAAGGATGAGCGCAGGACTGTGTAGAGGCTCTTCCACAGCACTGCACCGAAAGTATCTTCCTTGGTAAGGTTCAGGAAGTACAGCAGCAGCGCGACGGTGATGCCTACAGATAGCGTGAACATGACCAGCAGCTTTACAAGGGAGCTCATGCCCTTGGACATCTGGTTGTCGAACCAGTACGAAAAGCGCTGTTTTAGCGTTGTTTTTTTCATGAGATGGTTTCCTTTCAGGTCTTTATGAAGGCGGGATCCTACATCTATAAATCGATTATACTATACGAAGCATGCGCCAGCAACCATATGCTTACCGTTATAAGGGCTGCGTTGTATAATGATTTATAATAAAGCCCGCTTCAGTGAGACGGGCTTTGTGTTGTTATTCATTTAAGGCTGCTGCAGGGGCTTTTCATTTTTGTTCAAATAATATATCATTTTCATGTTATGGATACATTATCGATGAAAAAAGTCGGCCGCTACTCCAAGGACAGGACCAGATTATATAACTTGTATACCCAGGCGTTTCCGCCTATCGAAAGGCTGCCCATCCGCACTATGATGAGCTACGTGGGAAAGCCCGGTGTTGAAGTCTGGAATTTCTATAAGGGAGATATCTATGCGGGCTTTGCCTATATGCTGCTGTCCGGGCGATACGCCTACCTGCTCTTCTGCGCCACTCCGGAGGAACTGCGAGGACAAGGTCTCGGCGCCGCGATAATCCGAAGGCTGACTGAACACTACAAGGGCCGCACTATGGTTCTGGATATCGAAGTCATAGACCCTTCAGCATTAAACGCAGAACAGCGCTTAAGGCGCCTGCATTTCTACGAGCGCCTCGGCTTCGCCCTGAGCTCTTATGAAATGACAGACGAGACCGGAGACTACGCGATCCTGACCGCAAACGCTGAAAGCCTTGATGTGGAAGCTTTTCGCGAAATGTTCAATATCCTCCCGCCGATCTTTGAAGGAACTGTGATAGTGCCGGCAAAGATCCGCTGACAGAAGTCGTTTTTTTAGTGGATGGCAATGCCAGGCAGATCCGGAACATTATCAGTGGTCGTGTAGGTCTTTCCTGT
>JAFRWH010000035.1 GCA_017438085.1 Bacillota bacterium | reverse complement strand
CTCATGCCGCCGGGGAAGATCAGTCCGTCCGTCAGCTCAGCATAGGCCGCAGACTCGTTGATATCCAGAGGCACCAGAGGAATGGCGCCGTTGGCGTAGACCGCCCATTCGTAGGGCTTGGTCAGCATCATGGCATGCACGGAGAAATGATGGTCCAGGCAGGCTCCCCATGCTATAGAGATCAGAGGCTTGCCGATGGCAGCCTGGATCGCCGCCTTCTTATCCTCCCCCTCCTTCTTTGCCTGAGCCTTGCAAAGAGAACCGAAGAAATTGAACAGAGCATTGTCTTCGGGTCTTGGAGCATCCTTATCTGTGGGAACTCCGGGAACGGGCTCCATGCGGGTCTTTCCGTAGCCAAGATACTCCTTCTTCTCCTCGGGAGTCATGAGTATGGGCCCTCTCATCTGATGATTGAAGGCATAGAGGTAATCGTCATCGGTCTTATAGGTCTCAGCATTCCACTGGACGCCGAAAACCGGCAGAGTCTCATGGCACACAGCCTCGATCAGCTGCTTTTTGCCGCCGCCTGCAGCGTCGTTTTCAGACCAGGCGACAGCCCTGAGCCCTTTGCCCAGAGTCTTGATGCCCTGGTGGTTATAGCTTCTTACAGCTCCTGCCTCTTCTATGATCCCGGCAAGAGCTTTTGCATTGTCTCCGAGAGCCGAGCTCTGATCAGCCGCCAGCACTCTGTACTGAGCGCCGACAGGATGTATCATGCCGCCGTCTTCAGCCAGGTCCGCATACAGCGTTCCGCCCAGGACCACATTTATGATGTGCATGCCGCGGCCTATGCCGAAGACAGGCTTTCCTGCATCTATAAAGGCTTTGCACAGTGGTATGTCGAAGGAATCCCTGGTGTAGTTGATGTTGTACTGATACCAGTTAAGTCCGCTGTATTTATCGCTGACTATCTCTCCGTAGCGGGCGGGATTGATGTCCCAGCTGCCGTCGGTCAGCAGCAGTCCGTCCGCCATAAGGGCATGCTCTTTGTACAGCCTGGCATCTGTGGGCATCATGGGGAGCATTCCGGCGCCGGACACAGCCATTGCATAGCTTCTCTTCTGCAGATAATAAGGACGTCCGGTTTCCTTATCCAGCACTTCATCGGGTGTTACAAATACTAAAGGCTTCATATATACTCTCCTTTCGTAAAAAAGATCGTTATTGATATAATTTTAATTCTCTTCGGCTGCTCCGTCAATCGTATGCTTTATCACTTTAAAGCAAAAGAGGACGGTCATTCCGTCCTCTTTGCGTAATTTGTTTTGTTATCTTGCCAGTGCGTGGAAGGCTTTGGCCTTTGCTCTGGATTCGGCCACGAACTCCCTGAGTTCTGCCTTGAACTTGGGATGAGCGCACCTTTCGATCAGCAGATCGGCTCTCTCATAGGCGGTAAGGCCTCTGAGGTCCGCCAGACCCTGCTCGGTAACGATGATCTGGGTGTCGTGCTCGGTGTGGTCAACGTGGCTTACATGGGGCACCAGGCAGGAAAGAGTGCCTGCCTTGGCTGTGGAAGCCGTGGTGAAGATGGAAAGGCCGGAACCTCTTGCGAAGTCGCCGCTGCCGCCCAGGCCGTTCATAAGGCTGGTGCCGCCTACATGGGTGGAATTGACATTGCCTTCAAGGTCGAATTCGATGGCGGTGTTCATAGCGATTACACCAAGACGCTTGATGACCTCGGGCGCATTGGAGATCTCCTGGGGCCTGAGCACCAGTCTGCCCTTGTAATCAGCCAGCCTTGCATAGATGCCGGCTCTGATGCTGGGGGAAAGAGTCATGGACGTGGCGGAAGCGCTGAGCACCTTGCCTGCATCCATAAGGTCGAATACCGCATCCTGAGCGACCTCAGTATAAACGGTCAGATTCTCCAGATCGGACTTAGCCAGCTGGGAAAGAACTGCATTGGCAACGCCGCCTACACCGCTCTGAAGAGGAGGCAGCGGATTGGGTAGTCTTCCTGCAGCGATCTCCTGATGGAAGAAGTTCACGATATGCTCTGCGATGGCGATCATATCGTCATCGGGGGCTTT
>JAFRWH010000034.1 GCA_017438085.1 Bacillota bacterium | reverse complement strand
TATCAAAATGGAATACAAATAAATTAGTTAATTTATGTAATTTATTTAAAAATTGTAAAAAACTTGAAAAAGCATGTTTTTTCTTTAACCATTTCGTAGTATAATAGCGATAGCGTTTGAGAGACAACATATATTTGTATCTCGTTTTATATGTCCCACAATACATCTTTATCAGAGAAGGAGAATCAAAGATGAAAGAGATTAAATTCACAGTTACTGATCCGTTAGGAATTCACGCTCGTCCCGCTGGAATCCTTGTTAAAGAGGCTAAGAAGTTCAGCTCCAAGATCACTGTTTGGAAGGGCGACAAGAGCTGCGATATGAGAAAGCTCCTTGCTCTGATGGGCATGGCTGTTAAGCAGAATGATGAGATCACTGTCCAGGTCGAGGGCGATGATGAAGCTGCCTGCGCAGAAGCAATCGAGAAATTCCTGAAAGAGAACTTCTAATTATAATTGGAATTATAATCAGATAGCCAGATTGTCCGGGGGTGTTACTGTTCGGAATGCGGACAGAAGCACCTCCGTTTGTTTTAATAAATTCAGGAGGAAACATAGTTATGGTAGTTGCAACAGGTAAGAGTATCCTTAACCGTATCGGCATCGGCAAGATTAAAATCTATAAAGCTCCCACCTATGATATCTACGAGGGCATCGTGGAAGATCCCGCAGCGGAAGTAAAGCGCTTTGAGGAAGCCCTTCAGAAGGCTATCGATCAGCAGGGCGTTCTGTATGAGAAGGCCAAAAAGGACGCCGGCGAAGAGAGCGCCGGAATCTTTGAAGCACATCAGCTCATGCTCGAGGACGAGGATCTGCAGGATTCCACCAAAGAGATCATCACAGAGCAGAAGAGAAGCGCAGAGTACGCAGTCAAGACCGCATTTGACAACTATGCGCAGATGTTCGCTGAAATGGACGATCCTTACATGAAGGCCAGAAGTGCTGACCTCATCGACGTTGAGACCGATGTACTTGATTTCCTGATGGGCAACGATGCCAGCAGCATGCAGGGCACAGAGCCTGCCATCCTGGTTGCCGAAGATCTGGCTCCTTCGGAGACTGTCAAACTCGACAAGTCCCTCCTTCTGGGCATGATCACCCGCGAGGGCTCCTCCAACAGCCACACCGCGATCCTGGCCCGCTCCATGAACCTTCCTTCCCTGATCCAGGTCAAGGATATCGACGACAGCTGGGACGGCAAGATGGCCATCCTGGACGGCTACAACAGCTGTGTCTACATTGATCCCACTCCCGACCTCATGGCGACTCTGAAGGCAAAATACGACGCAGACCTCAAGAAGGATGCGCTTCTTCAGGAACTCAAGGGCAAGAGCAGCACCACCATCGACGGCCGCAGCGTGCATGTCTATGCAAACATCGGCGGCCCTGCCGATCTGGGCAGCGTAAACGAGAACGATGCAGAAGGCGTCGGCCTCTTCCGCTCTGAGTTCGTATACCTCAACAGCAAGGATGAGCCTACAGAAGAGCAGCAGTTCGCAGCTTACAAGCGCGTTGTTGAGACTCTGGCTCCCAAGCTTGTCATCATCCGTACCTGCGATATCGGCGCGGACAAGACCATCGATTACATGAATCTGGACAAGGAAGAGAACCCTGCACTGGGCTTCCGTGCAATCCGTATCTGCCTGACCAGAAAAGAATTCTTCAAGAAACAGCTCCGCGCTCTGCTGCGCGCTTCCGCATACGGCAACATGGGCATCATGTTCCCCATGATCATCAGCAAGTGGGAACTTGTTGAGGCCAAGGCTATCATGGAAGAGTGCAAACAGGAGCTCATCAAGGAAGGCCACAAGGTCGGCAACTTCCAGATCGGCATCATGGTCGAGACCCCCGCAGCTGTCCTCGTCGCTGACGAGCTGGCAGAGGAAGTC
>JAFRWH010000033.1 GCA_017438085.1 Bacillota bacterium | reverse complement strand
GCCTACCTTGGCGTTGGGGATGAGGTCCAGAACGCCGTCAACCATGCCAAGTCCTGCGCGGAGAATGGGTACGACTGCCACATCTTCGCCTGCGAGTACTTTAAAATAGTTCTTCTCCATGGGGGTCTCGATCTCGACCTCTCTGAGAGGCAGATCTCTGGTAGCCTCGTAGGTCATGAGGCTGGCGATCTCGCGCACATAGGCGCGGAAATCCTTTACGGAGCAGCTCTTATCCCTCATAAGAGCGGTCTTATGCTGAATGAGAGGGTGATCAAATACATAAACTTTTCCCATAATATCCTCCTGGTGGTATTTGAAACGCTCCCGCGGGCTGCGGGCAGCATTGAATGATCCTGTTTGCGGGTTTTCCTCCGGGCTTAAACGCTTCCGGGGCTATTCTTCGATCTGGTCCACGCGTCTCTGGTGACGTCCGCCTTCGAACTCGGTATCCAGCCAGATGTCTACCATGCGGTTGGCCAGGTCAGGGGTGGTGGTGCGGCCGCCGAAGGCCAGCATGTTGGCGTTGTTGTGGCGCTTTGTGAATTCGGCCATGTATTCGTTGGCGCAGAGGGCGCAGCGTATGCCCTTGACCTTGTTGGCGGCCATGGATATGCCAATGCCTGTGCCGCAGCAGACTATGCCAAGATCGGCCTGGCCGTCGGCTACTGCGTGGGCTGCTTTGTGACCATATACGGGATAGTCCACAGATGCGGTGCTGTCGGTCCCAAGGTCCAGAACTTCGATCTTGCGGTCTTCTGTAAGGTGCTTTTTGATGGCTTCCTTAAGCTCGAAGCCGCCGTGATCGCTTGCGAGTGCAATTTTCATGTGATCCTCCTTATGGCGGGGATGCTGTCCGCCGCTGAATGCTTAAACTTCTACTATATTGTAACCTGCTGATTTCAGCATGCGGTTCATTACCGAAAAACCTATGGAACTGCTCTGATCCAGGGCTGCGGCGAATATCATGTCAGCGTTTTCCTGATCCAGCCGCCTGAGATCTGCGAAGAGCTTTTCCGCAGCTTCGCGCTCGCTTTCATAGCAGAGTACCTCCACGTTCCGTCCGAGTCTGCGGTATTCTTCCGCTTCTTCATTCATGACGGAGATCAGCTGGTCTGCGGACTTGCCGGCATTTCCTTCCTTCAGTCTGAAGAGCCGCATCTCAGCCTTTGGGGCATAGTGACGGTACTTCATGCCCGGGGCTTTCGGCACCAGGGAGGGGTCCGGGCTGCCTAAGATAGCGGGGTCATAGCTGCAGGGAAGCTGCAGGACTTGGGAAATGCGCTCAGGCGTGATGAGTCCCGGCCTCAGTATCACAGGAAGCTCTTCTGTCATATCCACCACAGTGGATTCGATGCCGCCTATGCAGGGCTCGCCCTTGATGACTGCATCTATTCTGCCGTCCAGGTCGTCCCGCACATGCTGCCATGTGGTGGGGCTGGGTCTTCCGGAAATGTTGGCCGAAGGACCTGCCACCGGGATCTCGGCGTATTCTATGAGCTTGAGTGTTGCAGCGTTTGCGGGCAGCCGCAGGGCTACCGTATCCAGACCTCCTGTGGTCTCCTTCGGCACCAGCGGGCTCTTGGGCAGCACCATGGTCATGGGACCTGGCCAGATAGCATCCGCCAGTCTGTGGGCGTTTACAGGTATATCAGAACCCTCAGGGTATTCAAGGCTGCTGACTCTTCTGACCAGCGGCTCCGCCTGGGAGAGCTCGGAAATGTGCACTATCAGCGGGTTGTCAGAGGGACGTCCCTTTGCTGCGTAGATCCTGCGGGACGCATCCGGGTCCAGAGCATTGCCACCCAGCCCGTAGACTGTCTCCGTGGGAAAAGCCACAAGCCCTCCTCTTTGCAGTATCCCGGCTGCCTTTTTCAGGTCATCTTCTGAAGTTGTCAGATATATTGTATTCATGAATAATAGGGTAAATTCCAACGGGTCCTGCCGTCAGGGCATCCTTCCGCGGATCTCGCTTTTACCCGATCGCAGATGCCTTCCCTGACGTCACCCGTTGAAATTATTCGTTTTTTATCCCTGGAAGCTCTTCATCTTTTCAGCCTGTTCAGCGGTTATCAGAGCATCGATGATCTCGTCGATGTCGCCGTCCATGAAGCTGTCCAGCTTGTAGATGGTCATGCCTATGCGGTGGTCGGTGACGCGTCCCTGGGGGAAGTTGTAGGTGCGGATGCGCTCGCTGCGGTCGCCGCTTCCCACCTGGCTCTTGCGGGCTTCAGCCTGCTCGTCGTGCTGCTGCTGCTGATAGAAGGCATAGAGCCTGGATTTGAGTTCGTTATAGGCCTTTTCCTTGTTCTTCAGCTGGGATTTTTCGTCCTGGCACTGAACCACTACGCCTGTGGGCAGATGGGTGAGACGGACTGCGGAGTCGGTCATGTTGATGTACTGACCGCCGTGGCCGGAGGCGCGGAAGGTATCCACGCGGATGTCGTCCCACTTGAGGTCCACGTTCACATCTTCCACCTCTGGCATTATGGCCACAGTGGCTGCGGAGGTGTGGATGCGGCCTGCGCTCTCCGTTTCGGGAACGCGCTGCACTCTATGGACGCCGGATTCGTATTTAAGGCGGGAATAAGCGCCGCGGCCGATGATGCGGACCACGCCTTCCTTGATGCCGCCTATGCCTGTATCGTTCACATCCGTAAGCTCAGTTTTCCAGCCTCTGCGCTCCGCGTAGCGGGTGTACATGCGCAGCGGATCGCTGGCGAAAAGGGCTGCCTCTTCGCCGCCGGTGTCGGCCCGAAGCTCCAGATATACGTTCTTTTCGTCGTTGGGGTCCTTGGGGAGCAGCAGGATCTTGAGCTCCTGGGTCAGAACTTCGATCTTCTCTGTAAGCTCGGAGACCTCTTCCTTAGCCATCTCGCCGAGATCCGGGTCCCCCAGCATCTCTTTTGCGCTTTCCAGGTCCTCCTTGGCCTTCTTGTACTCCCTGTACTTGTTGACCAGGGGCTCCATGTCGCCCATTTCCTGCATAAGCTTGCGCCAGCGGCTCTGGTCCGCTATGATGGCAGGGTCTGAGACCAGCATGCTCAGCTCTTCGTATTTATCAAGTATGAATTCAAGTCTTTTGAACATAGTAAACCTCTCATAAATCTTTAACCAATCAAGTATACCATAGCGGAGCGGGGACGCGCAAGAAACTCTGCCCAAAGCCTTTAAAAACTTGATGATAGTTATAGGAAGTTCCTATTTGCTCTTGCGGTATATATAGGTTATAATATGATGGCTCAATACAGTTAAGGAATGCTGCCGCGATGCGGCTGCTGTAATTTATAAAAAAGGAGACACGAAATGGCAAAGAAGATCATTATGTACGGCGCACCCACCTGCCCCGACTGCGTAAAGGCTAAGGAAGTTCTGGACAAGGAAGGCATCAGATATGCTTATATCAATATTCTGGAAGACCTTGCAAGACTCAAGAAGTTCATCACCCTGCGCGATGCACATCAGGCTGAATTCCAGACTGAGATCGCCAAGGAGCACATGGGAATTCCCTGCTTCGTAGTTGACGACAAGGACATCTATGTTCTTATGCCCGAAAATCTGGACGTTTTCAGATAGTCTGAAATTGAAAAGTGAGAAGAGCGCCCCGAAAAGGGCGCTTTTTTATTGAAAATGATGCTTTTTGAATACAATTCAGCTGGCGGCTTATTGCGTTTTGCGCATAAAAATGATAATATATCGGCAAATATATTGCTGATTCTAATAAATAGGAGAACCCAAAATGGCAAACAGAAGAAAAGTCATTATGTATGGCAACGAAAAATGACCGGGCTGTGTAAGGGCCAAGGAAGTGCTCAAGAATGAAGGCATCAGGTATTCCTACATTGATGTTCTGGAGGATCTTGCAAGGTTCAAGAAGTTCCTGAACCTCAGAGATGCTCACCATGATAAAGAGTTCGCCAAGACCGTCGCAGACGGCAAGGCAGGCATCCCCTGCTTCCTGGTGGACGACGAGATCCTTTACGTAGGACTCCCGGAGGATCTGGATCTTCTGAGATAGTATCCTCAAGGAATAAAAAAGACCCCTGCAGATCTGAACTGACTGCGGGGGTCTTATTTTGTGACATTGCTATTTCAGGCTTGCCAGGAAGGCTGCGGTGAGCCAGGTGCGCTCCGGGATAGAGGAGATGCGCAGGTGCTCGTCGGTTGAGTGGATGTCGTACATGTAGGGGCCAAGGGCATCGATGGTGGGTATGCCTTCGTTGGAGAACCAGGAAGCATCGCCGCTTCCGCCGACTCTCTGCTCCTGAATGTCGAGGCCAAGCTCGGTGCCAACAGCCTGGATCTTCCTGAACAGTCCCACATTTGCCTCGGTGGGCTCCATGGGGATGCCCATGCCATTGATGGTCACTGTGGTTTTGGTTCCGTCGGCAAAGAAATTGTCATTTTTGAGGGACATAAGATCCCGCCTTATTATCTCCGCATCCTCCTGATTCGCCAGTCTTACGGATACTTTGGCGGAGGCATGAGGCGTTACCACATTGGCAGGTGTGCCATAGCTGTCAAGCACCGCGCAGTTGTACTGTATGCCGCGCTCGTTGTCGTTCTTGGCGTAAAGGGCAAGCATCTTATGCGCAAGCTCCAGCACTGCGCTGCGGCCGTCCTCGTAGTTGTTCCCGCTGTG
>JAFRWH010000032.1 GCA_017438085.1 Bacillota bacterium | reverse complement strand
TCTTCTGCTGCCTCTTCCTTCTTGCGGATAAACTCAGCAGCTTTCGCCTGCCGGTCTGCTTCTGCAGCTTCTGCGCCGCCAACAGCTACAGGGCCTATCTCCTGCACGCATGGTTCGTCAACTGGATCAATCTTCAGTTTATGAACCGCTTTGAACTGAATTTCAGCCCGAAGTACTATCTGGTCATTTTCCTGCTGGTATGCTTCGTTTCCCTGAGCCTTGCTGCGCTTATAAACAAGGTCTACAGTACTAAGTAGGGCGCCTTCGTATGGCCGGGTGAGCTAATCCAGCGTGTCGAAGACCACGGTGAAGATCGTGCCTTCGCCTTCGGAGCTTTCAGCGCTTATATGGGCGCCGGACATTTCGCAGAGCTGCTTGATTATGGGAAGCCCAAGTCCGAAGCCCTTCTTTTCCGAGCGGGCTTTGTCACTTCTGTAGAACCTTTCGAATATGTGGGGGAGATCATCACCGGAGATGAGTATCCCTCCGTTTTTTACGCTGAAAACGGCTCTTTTACGGTCTTTATAAAGCTTAACCTTTATGCTTCCGCCCAAGGATTCGTATTTGAGAGCATTTTCTATCAGGCCCGAGCATATGCGCTCCGCGAATTCGGGCTTGGCCAGTATGTGAATGCCTTCCTCAAGCTCTTCTTCAATTGCAACGCCCCTTTCAAAGGCAAGGGACTCCATCTGCAGCACGCATTTTTCAGCGGCGGAGCTCAGATCCACACGGGTACGCTCGGCTTCTGCGCTGCGGCTCTGGCTCTCCAGAGAAGAGAGAGTCAGCATCTCTTCCACCAGTCCCCTCATGTTTCTTGCGGCCTCGTCGCTGCTGTCTATCCACTGCATCTGCTCTGAGATGGTGGCATCCGGACTTGAGCGGAGCACACTGTTGTTGGCCATCATAACGCTTATGGGGGTCTTAAGGTCGTGAGAAATGTCCGCCACGAACTGCCGCTCCATGTCTATTGCCTCTTCAAGCGGCTTGACCGCAGTTTTTGCCATACGCATGCTCATCAGCAGCATCAGAGCCATTATCCCTATAAAGGCAAGGCTGAGGCCGCCAAGTCTGGAAAATATCTTAGTGTTCAGATAGGCGCTGTCTGCCAGGGCTATCTTAAGCCCCATGTCACCGCTCTCTTTATAGTAGATGAGCCCGTATTCGCTGATCCTTCCGTATTTATCCTCCGCATCCGCTATGGCCTCCACCGCGGCGTAAATTGCCTCCTGGTCCAGATCGCTGTCTCTTGTAAGGATGGTTATCCGGTCCTCCGACTGATCGTATAAAAGTGTAGTTATGTTGTCATCCGAAAGGCCGGTGTCTCTGCTTCTCCTTGAATTTTCGGTATCCGGTTCATCGCTTTGACTGCTGCCCGGACCACCCTGCTGGCCCATGGGACCGCCTCCTGGAAAACTCGGCATGCCCATCGGCCCTCTTTTATTGAAGGTCTGGAAGCCTCCCCGGGTATATTCCAGAGGCCTAAGCACCTGTTCCATGGTCCCTATCAGGCCGTTGTACTCGCTTCGGTAAGCGGAAACCGAAAGGGCTATAAAAGCAGCCAAAAGCACCATGCTTACCATCAGCATGGTTGAAATGACAAAGCGTTTTTTATATTCCTTTATCATGCCTGATCTCCCCGGGTCTGCTCCTGGATCTCCAGTCTGTATCCTATCTTCTGTATCTTTTTTATGGTCACCTGGGACTTTAGATAGCGGAGTTTTTTCCGTATAAAGGAGATATAGACCTCCACATTGTTGTCTGTGGCATCGGATTCAACTCCCCAGACATTGGTCAGCAGGCTGTCGGTTGTTATGGTCATGGTGGGATTGTAGAGGAAAGTCCTGAGGACTTCGAATTCCTTGCGGCTGAGCTGAACGGACTCGTTCCCGCAGGAAAGCTCTGCGGAATTTACGTCCAGCACCAGATCTTCGTACCTGAGCTTGTCAACGATTACTTCGCCGGTGCGGCGGGTGAGAGCTCCGACTCTGGCCAGCAGTTCCTCCGCATCGAAGGGCTTGGTCATGTAGTCGTCAGCTCCGTAGTTGAGGCCTGTGACCTTGTCACCAACAGCAGTTCTTGCGGTCAGCATCAGTATGGGGGTATTGATGCCATCCTTTCTGAGTATGCGGACAACTTCAAAACCATCGAGCTTCGGGAGCATAACATCAAGTATTATGAGCCTGTAATCCATGCCCTTGGCGTAATCTATGGCTTCAAGGCCGTCATAGACGGCATCGACAAAATAGCCTTGCTGTTCAAGCAGTTTTTTTATGGCATTGGAAAGCGCTTTTTCGTCTTCAACTATGAGTATATTCACGGGTCATGCTCCTCTCGTATCGTTTTCTAATATTTTAGCAGAAAACTTTAAAATATTCTTAAAAAGCTTGTGAAGCTTTGCTTGACTTTAGCATTGTAAAGTGGTAGCATGGTGCAGTGTTACAAAGGAGAAGCAAATGGGCGCTTTAGATAACGAAAATGTAAAAAGACTATTCCATTGTATCTCAAAACTTGAGAACGAAGAAGAGTGCAGAGCTTTTTTCGAGGACATCTGCACCATAAAAGAAGTGCTGGACATGACTCAGCGGCTGGATACGGCTATACAGCTGGATAAAGGCGACAATTACCAGACTATATCGAAGGATGTGGGCGTAAGCACTGCAACCATCAGCCGGGTCAGGCGCTGTCTGGATTACGGCGCAGGCGGCTACAGGCTTGCCATCGACCGCATGAAGGAGGCCGGGGAACTTTAGAATATGGATATCAATGACATTTTAAGCGAAATGAGCGGGCTGGAGCAGCTGATTTTCAGGCTCCGGGCTCTTTACGGGAGGGCAGGCTACCGCCAGTATCAGATGAGCAAGTTCGAGGAGTACGATCTCTATGCAAGAAACAGAGATTTTCTGGCCTCGGAGCAGATAATAAGCTTTACCGATACCGATGGCAAGCTTATGGCATTGAAGCCGGATGTGACCCTTTCCATAATCAAAAATCTTCAGGACAGGCCGGAGGATCTGCAGAGGCTCTATTACGATGAGCGGGTCTACAGGGTGTCTTCCGGCAGCGGCAGCTTCCAGGAGCTGAGGCAGCTGGGCCTCGAATGCATGGGCGCAGTTGATGACAAGGCGCTGCTGGAGGTGCTGGAGCTTGCCTGCGGAAGCCTTGATGAGATAGGCGGGAAAGCTGTGCTGGAGCTGTCCCAGATAGATATACTAAGAGGCATTTTCGATGCCATGGGACTCAGCTTTGCCCAGTGGGACATGATACTTCCCCTTATCCAGAGCAAGAATCTTCACAGTCTAAAAAAAATGCTTGCGGAATTCGCTCCCGAATGCGGGGAAACATCGGAATTCCTTCAGCAGCTTGTGGCTGCGCCGGGAAGCCCGGAAGCGGTGATCGCGCTGCTGAAAAGCGCTCCGGAAGGACTCATAGACAAAGCTGCGGTGGATCAGCTGGAAAAGCTGATCGGCGGTCTTCCTGAAGACTACCGGAAAATGATACGTATAGATTTTTCTCTCACAGGCAACAGCCGCTACTACAACGGCATCATCTTCCAGGGCTTCATACAGGGCATACCCAGCAGAGTTCTTGCCGGAGGACAGTACGACCGCATGATGAAACGCATGGGCAAATCATCTGCAGCCTGCGGCTTTGCCCTCTATCTTAACCTTCTGGAGAGGATGATAGATACGGCAGGCGCGGCTTGCGAAGGAAAGGAGGCCTAAAATGGACGAATATCTTGACATCGCGCTTCCTAAAGGAAGGCTCGGAGATTCAGCCTACGCCCTCCTGAAAAAAGCAGGCCTTGAATGCCCGGAGCTTGACGATCCCGGCAGAAAGCTGATATTCACAAATGCCAAGAACAAGGTGCGCTATTTCTGGGTGAAGCCCTCCGATGTGGCCATTTACGTCGAAAGAGGCGCAGCGGACCTTGGAATAGTGGGCAAGGATATACTGAACGAGTCCCGTTCCGATGTATATGAACTGCTGGACCTTGGCATAGGAAAGTGCAGGATGTGCGTTGCAGCTCCAAAGACCTTTAAGGACGACCTTCGAGGGACCTTAAGAGTGGCTACCAAATTCTCCAGATGCGCCAGAGACTGGTACGGCGCCAAGGGCAGAGACATAGACATAATCCACCTGAACGGATCCGTGGAGATAGCCCCGATACTGGGCCTTTCGGATGTGATCGTGGATATTGTCGAGACAGGGACCACGCTAAGAGAGAACGGCCTGGTGGTGGTGGAGGAGATATTCCCCATAAGCGCCAGACTCATAGCCAACAAGGCATCTTACAAATTCAAGGAACAGCGGACCAGAGAGCTGGTGGAAAGGCTCTCGGAGGTTCTGAGCGAATAGACGAAGTGGCATTGCGGCCGGAAAGCGGAATAAAATGATAAAAATTTACGAATACGGAAAGGTCTCCGAAGAGGAACTCTTTAAGAAGGAAAGCTTCTCCACATCCGTGGAGACAGTGGTGAGCGAGATCGTTTCCGCAGTTAAATACAAGGGCGATAAAGCCATTCGCTACTACAGCGAAAAGTTCGACAAGGTACAGCTGGAAGCACTGGAGGTGAGC
>JAFRWH010000031.1 GCA_017438085.1 Bacillota bacterium | reverse complement strand
CTGAGGCCGGCCGCCTATTCACTGACAAGAGCCTCATGCGGGATCGCATGGCGGAACTTGGCATCAAGCTGCTGCCCCACCGCACAGTTTCCTCCATGGAAGAGGGACTTAACTTCTACAGGGAGATAGGCGGAAACGTCATCGTCAATGTAAAGGAATCCCGAGTGGCCATAAGCAAGGAAATGGCGCAGAGGATAATGGTTTAGAAGGAGGCAGGAATGAAGACACTAAGAGATGCCGAGATCGGCTCGACTGTTAAGGTCGTTAAGCTGACAGGCGAGGGAGCCATCAAACGCAGGATCATGGACATGGGCATCACAAAGGGCATAGAGATCTATGTGCGCAAAGTGGCGCCGCTGGGAGACCCTGTAGAACTTACGGTCCGTGGTTACGAGCTTTCTCTCAGAAAAGCCGATGCGGAAATGGTTCTCGTGGAAGATGTAAAATAAAACTGCGCAAAAGGAATCATATTTTTTTACTTAAAGGTTAGTGAAAGCTAACTTCATAGAAAGGAATCATCATGAATCTCAGAATCGCCCTGGCGGGCAACCCGAACAGCGGCAAAACTACGCTGTTCAATGCCCTCACCGGCTCCAACCAGTTCGTCGGTAACTGGCCGGGAGTAACGGTAGAGAAGAAGGAAGGCAGGCTGAAGGGTCACGACGATGTGACTATCACAGACCTTCCCGGTATTTATTCACTTTCTCCTTACACACTGGAAGAAGTCGTAGCCAGAAATTATCTGGTAGGCGAGCGTCCCGATGCCATCCTTAACATCGTGGACGGAACCAATCTTGAAAGAAACCTGTATCTCACCACACAGCTGACAGAGCTGGGCATCCCCGTGGTCATGGCTATCAACATGATGGACGTGGTAAAGAAGAACGGAGATAAGATCAATACTGCAGAGCTTGGCAGGCAGCTGGGTGTTGAAGTAGTAGAGATCTCCGCTCTTAAGGGAGATGGCGTTGACAAGGCTGCAAATGCAGCCATCAAAGCAGCGCAGAGCACCAAGACCGTGCCTCAGCACAGCTTCTCCGGCAGCGTTGAACACGCACTGGCCCACATAGAGGAAGCCTGTGTTCACGGACTTCCCGAAGAGCAGCAACGTTGGTATGCCATTAAGCTTTTTGAAAGGGATGACAAGGTCCTGGAACAGCTCAAGCTCTCTGCGGATGTCAGATCTCATATCGAGCAGGACATCCTGGCAGTCGAAAAGGAAATGGATGACGACGCCGAGTCCATCATCACAAACGAAAGATACATATACATCGCTGAGGTCTGCAAGGCCTGCTATAAAAAGAAGAGCGCTGGCGAGCTCACCACATCAGATAAGATCGACAAGATCGTCACCAACCGCTGGCTGGGTCTTCCCATCTTCGCGCTGGTCATGTTCCTTATTTACTATATTTCTATGGTCACCGTAGGCGCAGCTGCCACCGACTGGGCTAACGACGGTCTGTTCGGCGATGGTTTCCACCTCTTCGGAAGCGGCGCTGCCGAGTACGAAGAAGTTGCCGAAGAGTACGGCGATGCTGCAAATGTAGTAGATGCATTCATAGGTCTGGACGAGGAAGCCACACTGGCGGATTATCAGGAAGCCTTCGCAGGCATAGACAAGAGCGCCACTGCAGATTATCTCATCATTGATGAAGAGACCCTGGCGCCGGAAGACGTCACCTTCGCTTATGCAGATCTGGCTGAAGCCATGGAAGTAATGGAAAAATATGATGCGACCGAGCCTGCCCCCGAGGATTACGGCAGATGGATCCCCGGCGTGCCTGTATTGGTCGAGAATCTGCTGGATTCCATCGGCTGTGCTGACTGGCTCAAGGGTCTGATCCTGGACGGCATCATCGCCGGTGTCGGCGCAGTGCTGGGCTTCGTTCCTCAGATGCTGGTGCTGTTCTTCCTGCTGGCCTTCGTAGAAGCCTGCGGCTATATGGCCCGTATCGCTTTCGTACTTGACCG
>JAFRWH010000030.1 GCA_017438085.1 Bacillota bacterium | reverse complement strand
CCCTGCAGAACCGGAGGTACCTGAAATACCTGAAGAGCCTGAGAATAATGTTATCATTGCATGACCGGAGGGAAGCTATGAAGAGTATCGATAATATGACGGACCATGAAATGCTGATGGAACTGGTCGCCGAGAAGAGGATGAGGGACAAGCTGCGCTTTGCTAAGATCCTGCTGTGGGCAGCCATACTGCTGCTCCTTATCTGGCTCGGCTCCGTATACATCCCAAAGATAATCGAGGTCTACAACAAGTGGAACACCATTCTGCAGCAGATACAGGACACCGGGACCAAGGTGAACGGCGTTGTGGAGGACCTGAAGAACGGTCCGCTGCAGACCATACAAAGCGGCCTTGAAAGCGTAAAGGGCGGGGTTGACAGCGTTAAGGATTTCCTTTCTAAGCTGGGCTTCTGATCTGGCCGGCTGGCCTTTTCGCTTCACAAAAAAAGCCTGTCCTTTTGCGGAACGACTGGACAAGAGGCTTTTTAGGCATTATACTTAATTATTCGACAATTTTGGTTGGACTTTTGTTTGCGTGCGGAAAACGCAGCACTCAGAAGCTCCTTTCCTGAACAATAAAGAGGAATATCATGTACAAGAATTTATCAGACAAACCCATAGCCGAGCTGCAGCTGGAGCAGGCGGACAAGTGGGACAGGGAAAAGCTTCTTGACAGATGCGTCAGTGAAAGAGAAGATGCGCCTGTTTTTCAGTTCTTTGAAGGCCCTCCCACCGCTAACGGCAAGCCCGGCATCCATCATGTAATGGCAAGGACCCTGAAGGACTCTGTACTCCGCTACAAGACCATGCAGGGCTACAAGGTAAGCCGCAAGGCAGGCTGGGACACTCACGGACTGCCCGTGGAGATCGAAGTTGAAAAGCAGCTGGGATTCTCCGGCAAGCAGGACATAGAAAAGTACGGCATCAAGGAGTTCAACGAAAAGTGCAGAGCTTCCGTATTTTCCTATGAGTCCATGTGGCGCCAGATGACCCACAGAATGGGTTATCTGATCGATCTGGACAATCCTTACATCACTTTGGACAATAACTACATCGAGACCGGCTGGTGGATACTCAAGCAGTTCTTCGATGCAGGCCTCATCTATGAGGGTCACAAGATCCTGCCTTACTGCCCCCGCTGCGGAACAGGTCTGGCTTCCCACGAGGTAGCGCAGGGCTACAAGATGGTTAAGGTAAACACTCTGGTGGTTCCTTTCAGGAAGAAGGGTGAGGAGAACACCTATTTCCTGGCCTGGACGACTACCGCGTGGACACTGGCTGCAAACGTAGCTCTGACCGTAAATCCGGATCTGGACTATGTGAAAGCCGAGCAGGACGGTAAATTCTACATCCTGGCAGCAGATCTGGCTGAGAAGATCCTGGGCGCCAAGGGCGAGTACAAGATCGTTGAGACCTTCAAGGGCAAGGATCTTGAATATCAGGAATACGAACAGCTGATGCCCTTCTGCAAGGTGGACAAGAAAGCATTCTTTGTCACCTGCATGGACTATGTTGCCACAGGCGAAGGCACAGGCATCGTTCACACTGCCCCCGCCTTTGGCGAGGACGACTATAACTGCGGCATGAAGTACGGCCTGCCCGTGCTGAATCCCGTAGACGAGGAAGGTAAGTATACCGACACACCCTGGGCCGGTCATTTCATCATGGAAGACGGTCTGGACGTGGAGATCATCAAGTATCTGGCCGGAGAGGGCAAGCTCTACTCCAGAGAAAAGCTGGAGCACAATTATCCTCACTGCTGGCGCTGCGGAACTCCGCTTGTCTACTATGCAAAGCCTTCCTGGTACATCAAGATGACCGCTCTGAAGGATCAGCTCGTTGCAAACAACAACACCGTAAACTGGTGGCCTCCCTATGTTGGCGAGGGCCGTTTCGGCAACTGGCTTGCAGAGGTCAAGGACTGGGCTATCTCAAGAAACCGTTACTGGGGCACACCCATTCCCATCTGGCGCTGCCCGGACTGCGGCAAGATCATCTGCGTAGGCTCCAGAAAGGAACTGGCTGATCTGGCAATTGAAGATATAGACGAGAGCATCGAGCTGCACCGCCCTTACGTGGACGACGTGCACATTGCCTGCCCCGACTGCGGTCATACGATGAGCCGCATCCCCGAGGTAATGGACTGCTGGTTCGACAGCGGCGCAATGCCTTTCGCTCAGAGGCACTATCCCTTCGAGAACAAGGACAATTTCGATCAGGACTTCTTCCCTGCAGATTTCATCTGCGAAGGCATAGACCAGACCCGCGGCTGGTTCTACTCCCTGATGGCCATCTCTACCTTCATCAAGGGCCAGGCTCCCTATAGGAACGTTCTGGTAAACGACCTGGTGCTGGACAAGGAAGGCAAGAAGATGTCCAAGTCCAAGGGCAATACCGTGGATCCCTTCGCCCTGTTCGACAAGTACGGCGCAGATGCCACCCGCTGG
>JAFRWH010000029.1 GCA_017438085.1 Bacillota bacterium | reverse complement strand
GGAGACCTGCTCATTCAGTACTGCCCGATGACGGTCAGATTCGGACAGCAGATAAAGTGCTAAAACGGCCGCACTCATGGTGCGGCCATTTTGTTTGCCGACATTGCAAAAAACTCGAGTGTGAGATATAATATAAGTTACGGTTTATTATATAAAAGGCCTTTTGCTACATGGAAAGAATATAAATGAAAAAGCAGATCCAAAGAATAATGATAGTTGCAGCAGGGAGCGGTTCGGGCAAGACCACCATAACCTGCGCTCTTCTGGAAGCCCTTAAGAAAAGGGGCAGGAAGCCGACCTCGGCGAAGTGCGGACCGGACTACATAGATACCATGTTCCACTCCAGCGTGCTTGGTGCGCCGTCGACCAATCTGGATCTGTTCTTTTTTGATGAGAATACAGCAAAATATCTGCTGTCGGAGAACGGCTCCAAGGGAGATATAACAGTCATCGAAGGCGTAATGGGCTATTATGACGGACTGGGGATAGATTCAACGGAATCCAGCAGCTATCATCTGGCAAAGGTCACTGAAACTCCCGTGATACTCATAGTAAACGCCCGCGGTGCGGCTCTTTCGGTGCTGGCGACCATCAAGGGCTTCAGGGACTTCAGATCGGACAGCAATATCAAGGGCGTGATCCTGAACAACTGCACCGAGTCCACGTATAACGTTCTTAAATGCGTTATAGAGAAGGAGTTCGGCGGCGATATCCGTCCTGTAGGCTTTATGCCTAAAATGGCGGACTGCAGCCTTGAAAGCAGACATCTGGGGCTTGTGACTGCAGCTGAGGTTGAAGATCTTCAGGACAAGTTGATGAAACTGAGAGACCAGGCTCTTAAGAGCATAGATATGGACGCAATAGAAGCCATCGCTTCCGAAGCTCCTGAGCTGGTTTACGATGAGCCCGAGATCCGTCGCTTTGATGATAAGGTGAGGATCGGCATCGCCAGGGATAAGGCTTTCTGCTTCTATTATGAAGACAGCCTTGAACTCCTGGAAAAGATGGGAGCCGAACTGGTGGACTTCAGCCCTCTGGAAGACGATTTTTTGCCCGGCGGGCTGGACGGTCTGTATCTGGGAGGCGGTTATCCCGAACTTTATGCAGAACAGCTGAGCAGCAAAAGGTCCATGAGAGGCGCGATACTGAGATCAGTAGAGCAGGGCATGCCCACCATCGCTGAATGCGGAGGATTCATGTATCTCACCGAGGCCATCGGAGACTGTCCCATGGTGGGGGCTCTCCCCGGTGAGTGCAGCGACAAGAGCAAGCTCATGCGCTTCGGTTATGTGACCATAAGGGCAGACAAGGACAATATGCTGATGAAGGAAGGACATGAGATTCCTGCCCATGAGTTCCATCACTGGGACTGCACCGAGAACGGTTCAGATTTCACAGCCATCAAGAAAAACGGCCGCAGCTGGAAGGCGGCAACAGCAAACGAGAATCTTTACGCAGGCTTTCCGCACTTTAATTTCTGGGCTGACCCCGGTCTGGCAGAAAACTTCATAAAAGCCTGTATCAAATATAAGGAGAATAAGAAATGATAGAAAATATCAAACCTATGGATATCGAGAAGCGCAGCTTTGAGATAATCACTGAGATCCTGGGAGACAGAAAGTTCCCGGAGGAGCAGGAAAGCATCATCAAGCGTGTCATCCATACATCAGCTGATTTTGATTACGCAGATAATCTTAAGTTCAGCCCGAATGCGGTTGAAAAGGCGCTGGAAGCCTTAAGAAAAGGCTGCGATATCGTAACTGATACCAATATGGCAAAGGCAGGCATAAACAAAACTATCCGGGCTTCACTGGGAGGCGAGGTGCACTGCTTCATGGCTGATCCTGACGTGGCGGCTGAAGCTAAGGAAAGGGGCGTCACCAGAGCCATAGTATCCATGGAAAAGGCCGCAAAGCTTGAAAAACCTGTGATCTTCGCCATCGGAAACGCTCCCACGGCGCTTATCCGCATACACGAGATGATCGGAACAGGAGAACTGAAGCCTGCACTGGTGGTAGGCGTTCCTGTAGGATTCGTTAACGTAGTTGAATCAAAAGAACT
>JAFRWH010000028.1 GCA_017438085.1 Bacillota bacterium | reverse complement strand
TTACTCCTTATAAAGGCATTCAGAGAAGCCTGTTCATTCCATAGCTGTAATGTCCGTTATGAGCCAGACTTTTTACCTTTTATTTTTCCCTATTACCTGATTTTATCCCTTCACGGCACCGCCGGTGACGCCTTCAACATAGTACTTCTGCAGACACATGAAGAGTATGGTCACAGGGATGGCTACTACCACGCCGCCTGCGCAGAACATGGTGTAGCGGTTGTTGATCTGGTCCAGGGTAAGCCAGCTTTGCAGACCTACCGCAACGTTCATGCCCGACGTCTCGCTCATGGAGATGTAGCGTGCGAACACGAAGTCGCCCCAGGGACCCATGAAGGCTGTAAGTATGGTGTAGATAACTATAGGTTTGGCCATGGGAAGTATTATCTTCCACAGCACCTGAGCTCTTGTGGCGCCGTCTATTCTGGCTGCTTCGTCCAGAGCCTTGGGTACGGTATCGAAGAAGCCCTTGGATACGTGGTAGCCCATACCTGAGGATGCCACATATACCAGTATCAGTCCGGGCACCGCATTAGCCTGGGTAAGGCCCAGATCCTTCAGTACTCTGTACAGTATGATCATGGTCAGCATTCCGGGGAAGAGACCCAGCACCAACATGAATTTCATCAGCGGCTGACGCAACTTGAAGCGGAAGCGGCTCAGAGTATAGCTCATGCAGAGCACGATTATGGTCTGTATAGCTGCAGTGAACAGAGCGATGATAAAGGTGTTGGTATACCAGCGCCAGAAGTCCGTCTGAGCCAGGGCGATATAGTTGTCAAAGCCCCACTTCTGCGGAACGACATAGCCTGTCATCCAGGTGGATTCGCAGCGGAATGACTGCATTACTATAAACACAAAAGGCACAAGCCAGATGATGCTTATGATGGTCAGGATCACGTAGATGATCGAATTGCTCAGCCGCGTGCTGGCCTTAAGTCCCATGTGTCTTTTGGAGGCATTATTTTCGTTCATCACTGGAAATCCTCCTCATTCTTGACTGACGGGAGCACGTTGTAGACTACCATCGTTATGACAGCCACAACTATGAATATCAAGATACCTACTACAGATGCCATATAGTATTTGGACTCGGCGCCGGTGGTTATCTTAAACAGCCAGGTTACCAGCAGGTCGGTATAGCCCACCGAGCCGGAGGAGCCTGAGGCCGCTGAGTTTGTGGGGCCGCCGCCCGTAAGCAGGAATATTACGTTGAAGTTGTTCATGTTGCCCGTGAACTGCGTCAGCAGGTAGGGACCGGTTATGAACAGCATGTAGGGAAGTGTTATCTTGCTGAACTGCTTCCATCCGGTGGCTCCGTCTATCTTGGCAGATTCGTAGAGGTCGGAGGGAATGTTCATCAGTATGCCAGTAGCTATCAGCATCAGATACGGAATACCGATCCAGATGTTGATGAGTATTACCGTCACCCTTGCCCACATTGGGTCCTCCCAGAACGGCAGCGGCTGGGTGATCCAGCCGGCATTCATCAGGAAGCCGTTTACGATACCGTTTCTTGCGAACATCTTGGACACGTACAGCAGGGAGATGAACTGGGGGATGGCGATGGTCATTACCAGTATGGTCCTCCAGCCCTTCTTGAACCTGATGCCCTTCTTGTTGATCATCATTGCCACGAAGATACCGAGGAAGTAGTTGGTGAAGGTGGCAAAGAAAGCCCAGATGAGGGTCCAGGTGAGCACTTCACCGAAGGTGGCGGAATATACGTTGCCGCCGCCCTCCCAGGAGAGCATGGTGTTGAAGTTCTCCATGCCTACCCAATGGAAGAGGCTGTTATAGTAACCGTCATTGGTGCCGTCGTAGTTGGTGAAGGCAACCAGTATCATGAATACTATAGGCATTACCGTGAAGATGGTGATGCCTGCCAGAGGCAGCGCCAGCAGGGTCTTGTAGAAGCCCTCGTCCACCAGAGAGCGGAGATCGTCTCCGGTGCTCTTAAGGCGATGCCTGCTTTCCAGCATTTCCTGGCTTATCTTTGCCTGCTTTACGTTCATGCGCCAGGTAACGATGAAAGCGATTATAAAGAATATGGTAAGTACGCCGTAAAGCAGTATTTTGAATGAGTTGTCATGATAGGTGGTCACGTAGGTGTCCAGCACTGCGTTGTACTCCTCCATGGGACCCTGTATGCCCAGGGAAGGCAGCATGGAGAGCCAGTAGCTGCCGGTGGTGACCATGTAAAAGATAAATACCGCCTCAAAGAGCAGGAAGAGCAGACCTCTCAGCCACTGGCCTCTCGCCAGGTTTGCAAGTCCCATGATCACGAAAGATCCCTTTGTTATGGCATCCCCTTTTTTAAAGGTGCTGCCTATGTCGGCCAGGTTTGCGCCCAGCGCTTTGAAGATCTTTCCTATGCCCAGCCCTATCTTCTTGAAGAAATTGACGAAGCCTATGGGGATGGATGCAAAGAAATGGCCTACATTGTAAACTGCTTTCTGCCCCTTGGACAATTTCAGGTATTCCAGATCGCTGTTATTAGCCATGATATCTGTTCCTTTCGAAATTATCCTAAAAAAAGGCCGGGCCCGTAAATGGACCCAAGCCTTTCAATGCAATATCAATTACTCGAGGGATACGCTTCCGGTATCTCCGTCAAGTGTCAGAACGATGGTGTAGTTTCCGTCCTTCTCGACCTTGAAGTTGTCTCCGCCGTTGCCGAAGGAAACATCCCAGGAGAGACCCTGACGGCACTTGAGCTCGTCGCCGGCCTTCAGGTCGAACTTGTCGTTGGACTTCCATACTCCGGGAGCAGTCTCGGTCATCGGAAAGTCCTTATCCCACATGGAACCGCCAACTGCACCGATAACGGTGAATGCGTTCTTTACTTCATCGCTCATGGAGAAGATGCCGTCGATCTTGGACTTGTAGGTGTCCAGAGCAGCCTGCAGCTGAGCGTCGGAACCATCGGAATTCTGAACGTCTTCGCCGATGGCCTTGGAGATATCCCACCAGGAACCGTGGATCTGGCCCTGAGGTACGGAGTAAGCATTCTGCTTGATCAGAGCAGCCAGTCCGGGGTTAGCCTTTACAGCATCGGAAGCCTGAGCCTGCAGGTTTGCAGGGCCCCAGGAGAGTTCATTGAATCTTTCCATCTGACGATCGTAGTCGGTCAGATACTGAGCCAGCAGGTGCAGAGCAGCAGCCTTCTTGGCATCGCTCTGAGGCTTTACGCCCAGCAGCTTGCAGCCGTTGAAGGAGCCCAGATGATAATCCTTGCCGTCTACATTGAAGGAAGGAAGATCTGTAACGCCCATGTTGTCGCCCAGGATCTTCTTTACATCTTCATATGCCCAGGTACCGGTAACGACTATGGCAGCGCCCTGAGCGAACTGGTCAGCGCCGGAAGAACTTACATAATAGGGGCTGGATACCAGCTTGTACATGCCCTTAACAGCAGCAAGACCTGCAGGTGAATTGAATGTATCCTTGACGCCGGTGAACTTGCCATCGGAATCCATCTGCCATTCGCTTACGCAGCCGGTTCCAAAGAACCAGGAGGCGATGTACCAGCCGCCGGTCTTGGTCTCAAATGCGAAGAACTTCTTAGCATCCTCGCAGTCCTTTACCAGAGCTTCCAGGCTGTCCACGTCTGCGTCGGGGATGACGCTCTTGTCGTAATACATGAAGTAGCCGTTATCTGCAGTTGCAGGATATGCATAGAGCGTTCCGTCAACGGAGCCTGCAGCTACGACGCCGGGGTCGTTGGCTGCGCCTACGGTCTCGCTGGCCTTGGTGCCCAGCTTGGCAAGAGCGCCGGCCTGAACCAGTCTTGCGAACTGGTCCTGAGCGAACCAGTAGAGGTCCGGACCTGCTTCGATGTCGGTGATCATGTCTGTACCTGCATCAGCCTCGGACTTGGGGTTGATGGTGGCAGTAAACTTGATTCCCTGATCGTTGGAGCTGTTGTATGCTTCGATCTGACGTTTCATCAGATCCATGTTTGCCTCAGCTGCCCATACCTTGATTGCATATTCGCCTGCAAGGCTGTTGGGATCATCTTTGGGTGTGTTGCTTGTATTGCTTGGCTGTTCATTGCTGCCCTGGTTGGCCGGAGTATTTCCGCCGCAGGCTGCCAGAGAGAATACCATGGCAAAAGCAAGCATCAGTGCTAAAACTTTTTTCATATAATCTTTCCTCCTAAAAAAAGCCTTTTTCATAGACAAGGGACAGGTAAAAAACCTGACCCCCTCACGTTTCATATTATACTCTGTTTTATGAACTGGATACGTTTAATTTTTCAGCTATCAAAAAATTGTTAATTAAATATCATATTATAAACAGAATTGAACGATTGCTTATGTTGCTATAAAACGCAGCTTATGGCAGGGCGTTCCTGAATGCCTTGAGGGACTCCAGGGGGCGGCCTTCTGCATCGAAAAGAGCCTGATTGTCCACTGCGCAGCCGCCGTACCAGCGCCCCGCATCATCCGGGTCGTATTCCGCCGCAAAGCTTGAAGCCCAGCCGGAGCCGAAGCTCTCCCAAAGCTTCTGATTTTCAGACCTGGAGCTGCCGCCCACACTTATCCAGCAGCCCTCCCAGTAGCAGACACCTATGCCTCCATCTATACCCGCCACGGTGCGTATAACATCGGAAATGCTTTCTGCCTGCCCCTGAACGCTGTAGGGATAGGGCTTCGCTGCATCGGAGGAGCTGCTGATGGTGTTTGAGAAAAAGTCCGTATCCTCCGGAGTATAGGCGTAGGAGGTCTCCATGACCATCACCCTTTTGCCGTACTTTTCGGAAACATAAGACAGAAGCTCGGAAAGGTTCTCCAGCGTCCCGTGCCAGAAGGGATAATAAGAAACGCCGAAGACATCGTAGTCCACGCCGTACTGGTCAGCCATAAAGGCATAGCTTTTTATAGTGCTCGTTTTCTCCGGGTTCGCAAAGTGGAGGGCCACAAGAGCATTGGGATATACTTCCCTGACAGCCTTGGAGCCTGCATTCATAAGGCGGCAGATGTTCTCCCAGTCGGTCTCGCCGCAGAGGGCTCCGTTGGTCTCGTTGCCCACTTGGACCATGCCCACGTCCACGCCTGCTGTCCGGAGCTTTTTCAGGCTGTCCCGGGTGTATTCGTATACGGCCTCCGCCTTCTGATCCATGTCATAGTCTTTCCAGGCTTTAGGGGCCATCTGTTTTCCCGGGTCCGCCCAGAAGTCCGAATAATGGAAATCTGCCAGCAGCTTCATGCCGCACTTTGCTGCTCTTTTTCCGATCAGAACAGCGGTATCCGTGTCGCAGTTTCCGCCGCCGTAACCGTTGCCGTCCCTGTCATATGGGTCGTTCCAGATGCGTACCCGGATATAGTTGATCCCGCAGTCTGCCAGGGTCCGGAAAACGTCCTGTTCGCTGCCATCAAAGCCGTAATATTTTACGCCGCCGGCCTCCTCTGCAGGCACCGAGGATGCGTCCATGCCAAGGATGAAGTTCTTTCTTAAGCTTTCCATAGATCTTTCATACATGAGTCCTATAAACTTCACAGCCACCTTAACTGCAGCGCCGCCCCTTCTCTGGTGCAGTCCGTTCTTACCGAAGCAGAGCACGTAATCCGGGCCTCTTCCAGCAATATCATCGGAAAAGGCCGCCGGGATGCGGTAGCCGTAGGGGATCCCGTCAATGTCGAAGACGGGGGCGAAGTCTGTTGCGAAAAGCTCCAGCCGGCTGATGCCTGTGGACTCATCCAGAGGGGCAAAGCCTCCCAGATACTCTTCTGCATCCGCTGCTTTGAGCACGTAGATATCCGCTGTGCCCTCCTGATGGATGCCGAACATATCGTAGTCGAAGCGGTGGACCTTCACCAGCTTTATGCCCTCGGGCAGGTCCTTGTCAAGCTCGTACTCCAGCTGAGCCTCGTCGACCTTCGGCGCGTCTATATAGATCTCTATCTTTTTTTCTGGCGATGCGTCCGTCAAAGCGTTGAAGATGAAGGAGATGATAAGGGACAAAACGATGATGCATATGGCGTACATGTGGGTCTGGTGAAGGATGTTCGAGAGGACCCGGAGGATCCTGCGGCTGAGGGTCCTGTCATCTGTTTTGGGCCTGAGATAGGGCATTATGAAGCTGGCCACGTAGATGTCGAAGCAGCCCGCGAGGCTTGCGGCAATGCAGGCCATGATGCGGAAGAGGCCCTCATTCAGTGGATTCACCCGTACAAACAGAATCACGCAAAACAAGGCGGCCAGCGCGCTCACCGCCCATGCCGCCTTCTTATACCCTTCTCTTATGCCCCTTTGAGCCTTGATCTCCTCGCTGCTGTAAAACTCCATTTATCGTGATTTGTTTGATTCTTTAGTTTCCGCCTGCAAATATGGCTCCGGGTTTTCTGAGCACGCAGCTGGTGTGGCTGTCCAGGGTAAGAGTGCCGCCCTCCACCGAAGCGCCGCCTTCACCGATAAAGTTTTTAAGAACCGTAAAGCTGCCGCTGCCTATCGCCGACAGATCCACTGTTTTTGCGCTGTTCGAGGGATTGTGAAGCACCAGCACGCTGCTGTCCTTCCATGTGGAAATGAAGCCGGAGACCTTGGTATCACTCAGCTTTACAGCCTTGTATGTACCTCTTGCGATCTCCGGATTTGCAGTTCTTATCATTATCAGCTTCTTGTAGTAATTCAGAAGGCTGTCATCTGCTGCTTTCTGCACGTCCACGCCGTCCTTCAGCTGATTGTCCGCCGAATAGGTGCTGCCCTCCGGGTCCTTTACGGTATCGCCGTCACCCCATATCATGTGCAGCCTGCGGTTTGCATCAGTCTGCTCGCCGCCTCTGGAGCCTCTCAGGCCTATCTCCTCGCCGTAGTAGATGAAGGGGGAGCCGGGGCCAAGTATGTACAGATTCGCTGCAAACTGAGCGTTCCAGGTAGCCGGCGTCAGATAACCCGCAGCCCTGTCCATGTCGTGATTGGAAATGAAGGGCAGTATCATGGCGTCGTCCCTCAGCTTCTTCATATTATTGACGTACTGCTCCACATAATTTGTGAGCCTGTTGGCATCACCCGCCTTGGCCACATCGGCTATCATGCCGTTGGTCTGGCACATGGAGAAGTTGAAGCAGTTCAGAGCTTCGAAAAATTTGTCGGTAGTGCTGTCGCTGTCCCAGACCTCGGCTACGGTATAGATGTCCGGCTTTATCTTTTTCAGCTCGGCGATGTACCATTTCCAGAAGTCCACATTCTTCTGAGTATCGCCGAAGTAAAGGTACTTGGCGGCATCGAAGCGGAAGCCATCAACGCCGAGATCAAGGTAGTATTTAGCTACATCAAGCACCGCCCGACGCACATCTGCATCGTCGTAGTTGAGCTCCGGCATGCTGCTGTCGAAATTGCATTCAACATAGACATCAGTGCCGGCGATCTGCGTAAAGCTCTTTCCTGCGGGAACTTCCGATCCCTGCCGGTAGTAGCTGTAGAAATCGTAGTAGAGATCGCTTTTGTCTTCGCTTCTGTGCGCCTTTATGAATGACAGGTACCAGGGATTTGAACTTCCGGTGTGGTTGATGACCAGGTCCAGGATCAGCTTGATGCCCCGCTGATGGCAGCCCTCGATAAGGGCCTTCAGGTCCTCCATGCTCCCGAACTCGGGATCGATCTCGTAATAGTCGTTGACATCGTATTTGTGATAGCTTCTGGATGTGAAGATGGGGGTGAGCCAGATCCCTTCTATTCCAAGGCTTTTGCCGGACTTGGGGTCACCGTCGTTCAGGTAGTCCAGACGGTTTATGATGCCCTTCAGATCTCCGATGCCATCTTCGTTGGAATCGGAGAAGGAGCCCACGAAGATCTCGTAGAAGACTCTCGCATTGTCCTCTGCAGGGGTCAGGCTGTCCTTATTGGCTTCATACAGTCCCAATGCGCTCAGATCCACATCGTCAATGATGGCTTCGCCGCTTTTGTCCACTTTATAGAGACCGCCGGGACTGCTCATCACCACCGGTTCTTCCTTTTTTCCGCAGCCGGCCAGTCCCATAAGGAGCGCCAGAACCAGAAGGACGGAAAATGCTTTTATTATATTTTTCATCATCGTATTCCTCATGGATATCAGGCTTTTGCACGTCAGATGCAGCAAAAAACCCCGTTTACAGCTAAATATTAGCACATAAACGGAGTGTGTTAAAGTTTTATTATTTAGTGGACCACGAAGCCCGCCGGGAGCTTCCAGGAAGAGTTGCTGTAGTAGAAGGTGACGGAGGTCATAAGGTATTCTCCGTTGTACCACATGCAGGAGGAGCTGCCGCCGTCCAGATTTGCTGCGTTCACTGCGCCATACTGTTCCATGACGGAGATCAGGTCTCCGCTGGAAGCGCCAAGGTGGCCTGCCTTGCCGCGGCCGTCGGTCACGAAGAGCAGCACCGAGCCGTCCGCCCTCTGGCCAATAGCGGTCCTTGGATTGAGTCCGCTGCCCTGTCCGTTCATCTCGCGGCTCTCGCCGTTGATTATCAGCTGA
>JAFRWH010000027.1 GCA_017438085.1 Bacillota bacterium | reverse complement strand
TCAAATCTCCTGAAAAAATACCTGATGATTTCATATTGCCTTCATGGGGCGCTATTATTTTTGTATTATACATAAAATCACACACAAATACCAGTATTTATGCTATTATTAGTTGATTTTATTGCTGAGGTCTAAGTATCGATGAAAAACGTATTGTTCATAGTAAATCCTGTGTCCGGCAAGCTAAGAGGCCGCACGGCTCTTTTCGATGTGCTGGACGTGTTCTGCAAACAAGGCTGGAGCGTCAGGACCGCCCTCACCCAGCACCGCGACCACTGCAGACAGATAGTAGAAGCAGCCGCATCCGAAAACTACGACATGATAGTCTGCTGCGGGGGCGACGGCACACTCAATGAAGCTATCACGGGGCTGCTCAATGTCAGTCCCAATCATAAAGCAGCCATACCTTTAGGTTATGTTCCCTGCGGCAGCACCAACGATTTTGCTGCAACTCTTGGCATATCATCCGATCCTGCCGAGGCTGCGCAGGCTATAGTGGATGGCAGCATCAGATTGCTGGATATAGGCCAGTTCGGAGAAGAAAAGTATTTTTCATATATTGCATCCTTCGGTGCTTTTACCGCCGCCTCTTATAACGCGGCTCAGGATCTGAAGAACATATTGGGACACTTCGCATACATTATCGAAGGACTCAGAAGCTGGGCAGATATCGAACCGGAGCGCGCTGTTATCTACGCTGACGGAGTCCGCTATAAGAGCAGCTACATCTTCTGCTCCGTAAGCAATACCACATCTGCCGGAGGCATAGTCAAGCTCTCAAAAAAGGACATAGACCTGAACGACGGGCTTTTTGAGCTGATGCTCATACGCTACCCCGAAAGCCCCGGCGACATCACTGAAATAATCAGCGGTCTTACAGCCAACGATTTCTCCGGCGGCATGTTCGACTTCATAAAGGCCAGGGAAGTCCGCTTTGAATTCGAAGGCAATAAAGCATGGACTCTGGACGGTGAAAAAGCAGTTTCCCATGACAATGTCCTTATAAGGAACCTTCATTCAGCCATACAGATCTACGCATAGAAAAACGCCCGGAAGCAGCACTTCCGGGCGATACTTTTTTTGTTCTATTCCGCTGCGAGAGCCATGATGGCGTCAGCCAGCAGCTTGGTGTTGATATCGATCTGCTCCATGGTCAGATATTCGTTGGCAACATGTACGCTGCTTGGGCACTTGTAGCCCTCGGGACCGAAGCTTACGGCATTCTTAAGATGCCTTGCATAGGTGCCTCCGCCTATTCTCATGGGCTTGGCGTCCTTTTCTCCGGTGCGGTCTATAAATACCTTCAGAAGACCTTGTACCAGCTCGGAATCCTCGGGGATAGAAAAGCCCATGCCGTAGCGCCAGCCTTCCAGTTTGCCGCCGGCTTCCTTTGCAGCCTTCTCCAGCTGGCCCTTTATAAAGTCCTTATCCATGCTTGTGGGCACTCTCAGATCCAGCTTCAGGCTCATTCCGTTCTCATCCCAGCGCATCACTCCAAGATTGCAGGTGAGCCTTCCGGAATAGTCTTCAAAATCCAGGCCAAGGCTCTGGCCATAGTAATCCATCTTGAAGTTCTTAACCAGAGCTTCGATGGTCCTCTTGTCCTCTCCTTCCAGAGGCAGTGTGATCATGCAGTAGATCAGCGCCTGCAGCGCATTTG
>JAFRWH010000026.1 GCA_017438085.1 Bacillota bacterium | reverse complement strand
CCACCTTGACTGCTGAAAACTTAGGCGGAAGCTGCCTGATCTCACCTCTGAAAGACTCAAGAGCCTCTCTCACAGCTTCTTCAGAGGGCATGGCCGCAGCTGTTTGCTCAACTTTGCCCCATATATCCTGTGTATCGCTTGTCAGCCCGAAACGGCATATGCAGAAATATTCCTTTCCGGCAGCTTCCATATACTCGATAAGCCTTGTGGCTTTTCCAAGAGCCAGAGGAAGAACACCGGCAGCGTTCGGGTCCAGCGTTCCTGCATGTCCTATTTTCTTTTCCCCTGCAAAGCGGCGCAGATTCATGACGCAGTCGTTTGAGCTCATAGCAGCCGGTTTGAGGAGGTTTATAAGTCCGTTCATATATTTTCCCGCAAAGTGCCGAAAAACGCGTCTAAGGCCCCTCTGAGAGCCTCACAGGCCATATCCAGGGGCATGTCCAGCTGTCCGCCGGCAGCTCTTAAGTGACCGCCGCCCCCGAACTGTATCGCAATGCTTCTGACATCGGCAGATTCCTTTGCCCGAAGACTGAGCTTAAAGCTTCCGGGAGTTCTCTCCTTAAGAAGAGCCACGACCTCAACGCCTTCGATAGAGCGAAGGACATTTACTGCATTTTCGCAGTATTCGGGCAGCGCATTCAGGCTTTCAAGATCTTCAAGTGTGATATAAGATATCACAGCTTTGCCGCCAGCTAAAAACTCCGCACGCTCCAATGCCAGAGCATCGACCTTTAGCTGAGCTAAAGGCTTGTTATCGAAGACCCGCGTCGCTATTTTCGAATACTCTGCGCCGCATTCTGCCAGCTCTGCAGCGGCAACGAAGGACTCGATGCCGGTGCTGTCGTATTTGAATCCGCCTGTATCCGTCAGGATCGCGGTATAGAGTGCATCTGCGATATCCTTATCCATAAGCTCCGGATCCATGGTCTTGATCAGATCGTAGACAAGCAGTCCCGCGGCGGATGCCGAAGGCTCAACTAAGCAGGGTTCGCAGAAGCCGCCCGTAGGCAGATGATGATCTATCACCAGCATTGCGGGAGCCTTGCGGAATATATCAGCTCTTTTCTCCAGCCTGTCCCAGCTTCCGAGATCCACAGCTATGCTCAGATCCTGCTCAAAAGGCGCTTCAGTGCAAAATGCTCCGAAGTCCAGGAAGCTGAGATAATCCGGCATCTTGTCCTCCAGAAGCACCCAGGCATCCTTGCCCAGTTTCCTCAGTACAAGACAAAGAGCCGCAGCAGAACCTGCAGCGTCTCCGTCCATGTTTGTATGTGTAAATATCAATACATTGCGGGACCCTCTGATCAGTGAGATTATAGGCTCCCAGTTTCTGTTATTCATTTAGAAATCGTCCTCGTCGCTTTCTTCCTCAGCCGGCTTGATATCCAGGCTGTCGAGTATAGCATCCATCTTCTGGCCGTACTCAAAAGAAGAATCAAACTTGAATATGAGCTCGGGCACATAGCGGACCTTCATGTTCTTTCCGATCTCGCTGCGTATAAAACCGCTGCTGCGCTCAAATGCCTTCAGGATCTCCTTCTTCTCCTCTTCGCCGTACTCTTCGCCCGGCTTGTAGGAAAGCGCCGTAATATACAGAGTAGCATAGCTGCCATCTCCGGAGACTTCGCAGTCCGAAACAGCTATCATGCCCCTGAAACGGGGATCCTTAAGCTTTCCGAAGAGCAGCAGCTCGCCTACTATCTTTTTTATCTCCTCAGCCATGCGCTGAGGTCTGTGACTTCTTCCCATTAATCCCTCTTGATCTCCTGCATCTCATAGGCTTCAAAAATGTCGCCGTCCTTGATG
>JAFRWH010000004.1 GCA_017438085.1 Bacillota bacterium | reverse complement strand
GTCATAACCCACAACAGCGCAATAACCCCCATGGCGGACCGCGTGATCCGCATAAAAAACGGCAGGGCGGATGAGATGAGCCTCAATCCGCAGCCTACGCCTGTGGAAGAAATAGAGTGGTAGTGCCATGAAAGCGCTCACCAAAGATTTTTTCCGTGAAATTAAGAATACGAGGACGAGATTTATCTCGATTCTGGTGCTGGTGGCTTTGGCAGTGGCCTTTTTGTCAGGCCTTAAAGCTACTGCGCCGGATATGAAGATGACCCTGGATAATTACATGGACGACAAGCGTTTCATGGACATCCAGGTTTTGTCGACTTTAGGGCTTACTGAAGATGATCTTGACGAGCTCAGGGCTCAGCCGGAGATAGCTATGGTTGAAGGTTCACATCAGCTGGATGCCTTTGCAAAGGGAGCGGAGCGAGATCTGGTAGTCAAGATCTACGGGCTCCCGGAGGAGATCAACACTCTGGTCCTTAAGAAGGGCCGCATGCCTATAGGCATAAACGAATGCGTTGTGGATAAAATGCTGCTGGAAAACCTGGATCTGTCTATTGGCGAAAGCTTTTACGTGGATCCGGGGGAGGATCACGCCGAGGACCTTGCCAGGGACTATTACACTATAGTCGGCGTAGTCGCCAGCCCCTACTACATAAGCGTTGAGCGCGGCACGGCTTCCATCGGTTCCGGCAGCGTGGGCGCCTTTATGTATATACAGGACGAAAACTTCACGGTGGATTATTATACTGCGGCCTATGCTCTGCTGGCCGGCGCGGAAGGAAAGGTGGCCTTTGCAAAGGATTACGACGATTATGTAGACGATGTGACAGACAGTCTTAAGCCTTTCGGGGAGGCCAGAGCCCAGAACCGCTATGACGAGCTTATTGGGGAGGCCAACGAGGAACTTGACAAGGCGCAGGCCGATCTGGACGATGCGAAGGAGGAAGCTGCGCAGAAGATCGCAGATGCCGAGAAGGAACTGGCAGATGCCAGAAGAAAGCTTGATAACGGCTGGCGCGAGCTGGCAGAAGGCCGTCAGACGCTGAAGACTGAAAGCGATGATGCCTGGCAGAAGATCGCTGATGCGGAGACCGAGCTGGCAGATGGCTGGGCAGAGCTCGAGGATGCAAGAACGGAGCTGGAAAAGGGCGAAAAGGAACTGGCAGACGCTAAAAAGGAGCTGGAAGACGCAGAGAAAGAACTTACAGACGGAAAAGCGGAGCTGGACGATGCCAAAGCCCAGCTTGATGATGCAAGAAAACAGCTTGATGATGGCTATGCGGAGGCTGAGAAGGGAAAAAAGGAGCTGGATGATGCGGAAAGCCAGCTGGAGTCCGGTGAAGATGAGCTCAGCGCCGGCTGGGACAGCTATAACAGCGGGCTGAAGCAGCTGGAGGCGGCTAAGCAGCAGCTTGAAGATAACAGGCCCCTTTACGAAGCGGCAAAAAGGTATCTTCCCGAAGCCGAGAGCCGGGTAGGAGACCTCAGGCAGCAGTGGAACGACCGGGATCCGGAAACTGATGTAAAGTCCTATGCCGGAGATCTGCTGGAGCAATCATATAAAGCAGCTGAGGATGGCGGGCTGGACGAGGATCAGCTTGGCCGCATCAGAGATACAATTGACGGCGTCGAGAACCGCATAGAAGAAGAAGAGGATATCGATGGGCTCATAGACGAAGGCTTTGATTCTGTAGATGACTATATTGCTCAGGCGGAAGCCCTGATAGATGAGTTCGAAGCAGGAGAGAGAGAGATAGCTGCCGGAGAGAAGAAGCTGGCAGATGCAAAGGCCCAGCTGGACAGAGGCAGAAGACGCCTCGACAGCGGATGGAGCCAGTATTACAAGGGCCTTGAAGAATATGAGGCCGGTCTTAAAGAGCTGGAGGAAGGCGAACAGGAGTATCAGGACGGCCTGGCAAAGTATCAGGATGGCGTAAAGGAATACGAGGACGGTCTGGCAAAGTATCAGGACGGCCTGAAAAAATATGAAGACGGCGCAAAAGAGCTGGCGGACGGCAGAAAAAAGTATCAGGATGGTCTGGCTGAGTACTACGACGGCAAAGCCGAACTCGACCGGAACAAAGAAGAGCTGCCGGAGAAGATAGCGGATGCCCAGAGGGAGCTTGATAAGGCTCTTGCGGAGCTAAGCAAAGGCGAAGCGGATTATAAAAAGGGCTACGACGATTATCTGAAGGGCAAGGAAGAGGCAGGGGAGACCATCGCGGATTATCAGGAAAAGCTCTACGATGCCAGAAGAGAGATAAGCAAGATCACAGGCTGCGAGTGGTATATACTGAGCCGCAGCTCCAATCCCGGATATCTTGGCTTCGGGCAGGACGCGGACAGGATGGCCAATCTGGCCAGCGTGTTCCCCGTGCTCTTTTTCCTGGTGGCTGCTCTTGTTTGCCTGACCACCATGACCCGCATGGTGGACGATCAGCGCATACAGATAGGAAGCCTTAAAGCTCTCGGATACAGCCGTTTTGCAATCTCAATGAAGTATTTAGCCTACGGCGCGCTTCCGGCGCTTATAGGGGCAATTCTGGGCCTCCTGGCGGGGTATATACTGTTCCCGTCGATGATCTTCACCGCGTGGCAGATCATGTACGAGGTCCCAAAGCTGACTCTCCGCCAGTACACGGATATCTCCGCATTTTCTGTCATAGCAGCGGTGGCCTGCACCACCCTTGCTACTCTCTGGGCATGCATCTCCACCTTGAGGGAAGTCCCGGCGCAGCTGATGCGTCCCAAGGCCCCTGCGGCAGGCAAGCGCGTATTCCTTGAGTACATTAAGCCTCTGTGGAAGCGCCTGGGCTTCTTCCAGAAGCTCACCGCCCGCAACCTGTTCCGTTATCAGAAGCGCTTCTGGATGACGGTCATAGGCATAGGCGGCTGCACCGCCCTCATAATTGCAGGCATAGGCCTCCGCTATTCGCTGCTTGCCACCATGAGCCGTCAGTACGATGAACTGTTCCTGTACCAGGCGCAGCTGAGTGTCAGCAAGGATATAATCGATGAGGACCGGGCGGCTGTTGAGAGCTATATATACGGCAAAGAGGGCATACTGGACGTTATGCCCTGCTATATGAATTCCGTCACAGCAGAGACGGATGCTTACCGGACCACAGCCTATATTCAAGTCTGCGAACCGGAGGATCTGAGCCGTTTTGTGGATGTCCACGTGCTTGGAACGAAGGAGAAGCTGGAGCTTCAGGACGGCGGCGTCATCATCAACCAGAAGCTTTCGGAGCTTCTTGGGGTAAAGGTGGGCGACAGCTTCACCGTGGACTCGGGAGGACGCAGCCAGCTTAAGGTACAGGGTATCAACGAGCACTATCTGGCGCACTTCATCTATTTGACCCCACGGACCTACCGGGAGGCCTTCGGCAAGAGCTTTGTGCCGAATACCTATCAGCTCAAACTGGAAAACAACGGTGACGAGCTCTGCAGCAGCATTTTCGAGCGATTCATGAAAATGGATGGCGCCAGCGGTACCAGCAGGGTGGCAGATATAAAGGACACCTATCTGGGCTCCATGGAGCGCATAGATTTCGTGGTCATAATCGTCATACTCTGCGCCGCAGCACTGGCCATAGTGGTGCTCTATAATCTTTCGAACATCAATATTACAGAGCGGCAGAGGGAGCTGGCCACCATAAAGGTCCTGGGCTTCTACGACGGCGAGGTGTCGGCCTATATCTACAGGGAAAACATAATACTGACCATCATAGGAATAATACTCGGCATACTGGGCGGCCATGTGCTCCATGTCTGGCTGGTGCATTCGGTGGAGATAGATCTTATGATGTTCGGCCGCGATACCGATACCAGATGCTACATTTATGCAGCCATACTGACTACGGTGTTCTCCGTGATCGTGAATGTGATGGCTCACTTCAGGATGAAGAAGATAAATATGGTAGAGAGCCTTAAGAGCGCGGAATAGGCGGCTCAGGCTGCAGAGATAAAGACAAAATAAAAACCCCTTCACCAGAAGCTTCTGATGAAAGGGGTTTTTCTGACTAGATCTAATATCCTCTTTTTTGCTGTTGCATCCTCAGGATGCGCCCGGGTTCTCCGCTGTCTATAGCATCGCTGTGTACCCTGCGGTGTTCAGACTTAAGATCGTCAGCGTCGCAGTCTGCATCGTGGGCTGCGCCGAGATCAAGCGTTCTGCTCATTCTCTTGATCCTTGCTTCCTCCCGCATCTGACGGGCCATCCAATCATTCCTCCGGTCTTCGCCGAAGAATGCGGCCAGGTCTCTCAGACTCCTTCCTCCGCGGTCTCTTTCAAGACCTTTGTCCAGTCCTGAAACATTGCTGCTGGAGTAGTCGTCTACGTTGTGGACGAAGCTGGCTCTTGAGGCGCCTTTTGACATCGCCGAAGGCATTCTGAACGCCGGATTTGATGAAGCTGCAGTCTGCGGACTGCTCTTTCCCGCTTCTTCTCTTATCCTTGCGGCCTGTTTTTCAGCGCTGCTGCTCGGCGTACGGCTCCAGCTGTTGCGCCGGTTTTTGCCTGTGATTTTGTTGACGATGCTTAGAATAATTGACAGCCATATAATAGCTCCGATTAAACTGGAAAATGCTGCCATGGTATTGTCCTCTCTGAGTTTACTTTACGCTTTCCTTAACTGCCGCTATGGTACCTGCAAGATTGGCGATGTCGGAGGGCACGATGATCTTTGTAGCCTGACCATCAGCCATCTTCTCAGCAGTCTCAAAGCTCTTCAGCTTCATGTAGCCGTCGCCGGGGTTGGCTTCGTTGATCAGCTTGATAGCCTCGGCCTTTGCCTTCTGAACTGCCAGCAGAGCCTCTGCTTCACCTTCTGCCTCCTTGATCCTCTGCTGCTTTACAGCTTCAGCTCTGAGGATCGCGGCTTCCTTTTCACCTTCAGCCAGGGTGATGGCGCTCTGCTTCTTACCTTCAGCGGTAAGGATAGCTTCTCTCTTCTCTCGCTCTGCCTTCATCTGCTTTTCCATTGCTTCCTGGATGCTCTTAGGCGGCGCGATGTTCTTTACCTCTACACGGTTTACCTTGATGCCCCACTTGTCGGTGGCTTCATCCAGGAATGTGGTGATCTTTCCGTTGATCTCGTCTCTGGATGTGAGGGTCTCGTCGAGGGTCATGGAACCGATGATGTTTCTTAAGGTAGTTGCCGACAGGTTCTCGATAGCTGCGATAGGTCTTTCAACGCCGTAGGCAAAGCTTCTGGCATCGAAGATCTCGAAGTAAACTACCGAGTCTACCATCATGGTAACGTTATCCTTGGTGATTACAGGCTGGGGTTCGAAGTCCGCCACCTGCTCCTTCAGGGATACTTTCTTGGCTATCCTGTAGATGATAGGAACCTTGAAGTGGAAGCCTGCGCCCCATGTTTCCTTGTACTTACCAAGAGATTCGATTACCCAGGCGCTGGCCTGAGGTACGATGTTGATGCAGCGGATCGCAAGAACGAGCAGCAGCAGAATCAGAACGACTGTAAAAATAATTCCACCCATTTTATTAACCTCCTTCTGAAGTGTTATTTTTTTAACTTATCAACAGTATAGCATTTTTGTGCCGTTTCGCCATAGTAGTTTTAGAATAATACGGCGTTTTATTTTGCTCCGGACGGGTAAATTGGGGCGATTTCAAGTCTGCATTGTGGTACAATAGGGTGCGAGGTGACAGTTATGAGTAAAGTATTCTTTCCTTCCTGCAAAGTGACAGCGCATTTTCCCGAGGCCAGCCGGAAGCTGAAGGCGTATATAGAGCAGCACGAAGGCGCGGTGACCACTGGCTGCTGCAAACTCAATCTGCAGAAGCTCAGCAAAGATGACACTGCGCTTGTGGTATGCAACAGCTGCGGCGCATATATTGACGAAAGCGCGGCTTCAGAAAAGCTGGAGTTTGTCTGGACCATCATCGATAACGATCCGGATTTTGCGCTGCCGGATCACCACGGAGAGCAGATGACACTGCAGGACTGCTGGCGGGCTTTTGACAGAAGCGATCTGCAGGATACGGTAAGATCCCTGCTCCGCAAGATGAATATAGAAATAGTGGAGCTTGAAGAGAACAGGGAAAAGACACGCTTTTGCGGCGCGGGTGTTCTCAGGGCCTGCAGCGATCTGGAAAAACAGCTTGCCCCGCAGCGGTACGGAATTGGCGGCACCGGCATCTATCAGCCGATGGAGACGGAAGAGCAGGACAGATGGCTCAGAGAGTGGTGCAGTCAGATCAAGACTGAAAAGGTGGTCACCTACTGCCCCGGATGCTACGACGGAATAAAGCGCGGCGGAAAGGATGCGGTCCATCTGCTGGAACTGGTGTTTCCTTCATAAGCAGTAAATGAAAAAAAAATAACAGAAAGAAATGAAACTCCCCGGAGGCGCCGGGGAGTTTTTATATTTAATGTGATGCGTTGAGGTTTAAAGCCTCTTTGCAAGGCATTCTATGCAGATTCCAAGAGCTTTTGAAATGTCAGTAAGCTCCATGGCGGGAGCATCCGGTCTGTCTGCTACCTGGCTCTTTTCAAATGGCACATGGATGAAGCCGCAGATGAGTCCGCTGTCTTTTGTGGCATTCAGGATGCGGTAAAAAAGGTCGTTGCAGACATAGGCTCCGGCGGAATAGGAGAGCTTTGCGGGAAGGCCTGCTGCGTTTATGGCATTCACGAAATCGTATACGGGAAGCCTGGAAAATATACCATCGGCGGAATCTTTGCTGATGGGCTCCCAAAGGGGCTGGTTCCCGTCGTTGTCAGGGATGCGGGCGTTCATCAGGTTCACTGCTATAAGCTCCGGCGTCACTGCATCTCTTCCTCCTGCCTGTCCGACGGATATCACCGCAGCGGGGCGGATCTCCTCAATTGCTGCCAGCAGCTTATCCGCAGCCTTCCCGAATACTACGGGAAGCTCCATCTTTACGAGCTCAAAGCCTCCTATAGCATCCGGCAGCAGCCTCACCGCCTCGTAGGAGGGATTAACAGTGTCGCCGCCAAAGGGCTGAAAACCGGTAACGATGATTGGTTTTCTCATCTTTGCACTCAAGATTTCCCACTCCCGCTTTTCGAGTATCGCAAGGCAGGAGGTAGTTCTCCCGAAGACTGTGGGGTAGTCAGGAGTCTTAAGCAGGAGTCTGAAACCGTTTTTCTCGGCCACTCTGGCGGATCTGCGGTTCTCCTGGTAATAGTTGATGGTCAGAAATTCGCAGCCGCAGTTTTCGAAGCAGTAAGGGATGACCCGCTGAACGGCTTCTGTCATAAG
>JAFRWH010000025.1 GCA_017438085.1 Bacillota bacterium | reverse complement strand
GGCTGACCCAGGCAAACGCGGTCCCCGGCCTGATCCTGGTATACGTGGCATCCTCCGGTATGGGCTACTACGTATCCAAGGGCTTCTTCGATACGGTGCCCAAGGCGCTGGACGAAGCTGCCAGAATAGACTGCGCGACCCGTGCACAGGTTCTGTGGAAGATAATACTGCCCATGGCAAAACTGATAGTTATCTACACCATACTGACAGCCTTTATGGGCCCCTGGGGCGACTTCGTGTTCGCGCGCTACATCTCCATGAGCGAGACGGCGGGCATGAATGTGGCGGTAGGTCTGCAAAGCTGGCTGACTCTGGACCAGATAACAAACCGCTATACTATGTTCTGCGCAGGCGGTGTGGTGATAGCAATACCTGTAACCATACTGTTCATGTGCCTGCAGAAGTACTATGTTGAAGGCGTCACCGGCGGTGCCGTGAAAGGATAGGTGCTATTATGGCAAGAGTAAAATTAACGAATGTAGTAAAGATATACGACAACAATGTGACCGCCGTCCACGACTTCAACTTGGATATCAAGGATAAGGAATTCGTGGTATTCGTAGGGCCCTCCGGCTGCGGCAAATCCACCACTCTGCGAATGATCGCAGGTCTGGAGGACATCTCCGGCGGTACCGTGGAGATCGACGGCGAAGTGGTAAACGATCTGCAGCCCAAGGACAGAAACATAGCGATGGTCTTCCAGAACTACGCTCTGTACCCCCACATGTCGGTCTACGACAACATGGCCTTCCCTCTGCGCATACAGAAGATGCCCGAGGACGATATCTATAAGAAGGTGACCGAGGCTGCGGAGATCCTGGGCATCACTCAGTATCTGACCAGAAAGCCCAGAGCGCTTTCCGGCGGCCAGAGACAGCGTGTAGCCATAGGCCGCGCAATGGTGCGTGATTCAAAGGTCTTCCTGATGGATGAGCCTCTGTCCAACCTGGACGCCAAGCTCAGAAACCAGATGAGAGCAGAGATAATCCTGCTCCGCCAGAGACTGAATACCACCTTTATCTATGTAACCCACGACCAGACCGAGGCTATGACCTTAGGCGACCGCATCGTCATCATGAAGGATGGCTATATCATGCAGGTAGGAACTCCGGAAGAAGTTTTCGACCGTCCGGGCAACCTGTTTGTAGCCGAATTCATCGGCGCTCCCAAAATGAACATTATGAAGACCAAGCTGGTCAGGGGCGACGGTGAATACTATGTGACCCCCTTCGGTGCTCAGCTTAAGGTTGGCGGCGAAAAGGGACAGATGCTGCTGGATAAGGGCATCACCAGCCAGGATGTCGTTCTGGGCGTTCGTCCGGAGCACATGGTGCTGGCAAAGGACAGCGATCCCAACGCCATCCCCGCAACTCTGGTAGTAAACGAAATGATGGGCTCAGAGCTCCATCTCCACGTGGACACAGAGGACGGCACACGCCTGATCGTCCGCATACCGACCATCAATCTGACCCACGAGCAGAGAGAGTCTCTGGTACCCGGCAAGAAGCTGAAGGTAAGCTTCGAAGGCAAGGTAATGCACTTCTTCGATCCCGAGACCGAGAAGAACATGCTCTACCCCGCAGAATAGGTTATACACTGAATCTCGAACGGGTGGCTTCTAACGCCACCCGTTCATGATAAGAAGGAACTGATATGGAATTTAAGCGCAGCAGCGGCGTTCTGCTCCCGATGTTTTCCCTGCCGTCCAAGTACGGCATCGGCACCATGGGCAAAGCCGCTTACGATTTTATAGATTTTCTTGCTGAGGCCGGCCAGAGCTGGTGGCAGATGCTGCCGGTGGAGCGCACAGGCTTCGGCAATTCTCCCTACTACTGCCTGGATGCTTTTGAGAGCAATCCCAGCTTTCTTGACCTTGATCTAATGATCGAGGCAGGCATGCTGGACGCTGCAGATGTGGAAGCCATCGACTGGGGCTCCGATCCCTCAATGGTGGACTACGAAAAGGTCGAGCAGGGCAGGGCAAAGCTTTTTGAAAAGTTCACAAAGGAAGATATTCAGGCTGAGTTTGAGCGCCAGTGGAAGCTCATGAGGGAGTACGCCCACGAGAAGGGCATAGGGCTGATCGGAGACCTGCCTATCTACGTGCCTGCGGAGTCCGTGGATGTGAAGGAAAATCCCGGGGAATTCCAGCTGGATGAAGAAGGAAAACCCATAGCCGTGGCGGGATGCCCGCCGGATGCATTCTCTGAGGACGGACAGCTCTGGGGCAATGCTCTCTACGACTGGGAGGCCATGAAAAAGACGGGCTACAACTGGTGGATACGCCGCATAGGCAGAGCCAGCAGCCTCTTCGACATGGTCAGAATAGACCATTTCCGCGGCTTCTCCCAGTACTGGTCTATCCCCTACGGCGACACCACTGCAAAAAACGGCCACTGGGAGCCCGGCCCGGGCATAGAATTCATTAGAACCATAAGCAACTGGTATCAGGATACCCAGTTCATAGCTGAGGACCTGGGAGTTGTTACTCAGGACGTGGGGACCCTGCTTAAAGACAGCGGCTGGCCGGGGATGAAGGTGCTGGAATTTGCCTTTGACCCTGAGTACGACAGCGATTTCCTGCCTCACAACTATCCGGAGAACTGCATCTGCTACATCGGCACCCACGACAACTGCACCGCAAAGGGCTGGGTGGAAAACGACGCTCCCGAAAGCAATATCGAGTTCGCGAAAAAGTATCTGAACATAACCGATGACGAGGGCATGGTCTGGGGTCTTATCCGCGGCGGCATGGGCTCCGTGGCAAAACTCTTCGTAGCCCAGATGCAGGACTATCTTGAGCTGGGAGACGAGGCCCGCATCAACCGTCCCGGCACCCTGGGTCCTGAAAACTGGTCCTGGCGCATGACGGAAGACCAGCTCAGATCAGCTCCGACAGCACGCATCAGAGAGATCACCAAACGCTATGGCAGACTGAACAAAACTACAGAATAACATGACATCGGGGACGGTTCCCACTGTCACCCGATATCAGCTTTTTATTGACCTTCACTGCGCTGAAGTATATAATAATTTTGTTAATGAATTCTTCAAGTTTTTTAATGGAGGAAAAACAATGATTCTTAAAATCGGCGATGCAATGCCCAACTTTACCTTCGACACCGGATTCAGAGATGGACTGACCATGCAGGAGTACTGCAAGGGCAAGTTCAGGACTGTAGTATGGGTTCTCCGCTATATCGGCTGCCCCACCTGCAGACTCACTTCTGAGCTTATCAAAGAGCAGTACGACAAGTTTACTGCAAAGAACGCTCAGGTCCTGATGGTTATGCAGAGCGACAGAGAGCACATCCAGAGAGAATACAAGACCGCAGACTTTATGCCCTTTGAGACTGTTCTCGATCCTGAGATGAAGATCTACAAGGAACTGGAGATCAAGCCCGCTGCCAGCAGAGAAGAGATGATCGGTTCTTCCGATCCCGAAGCAGCAAAGGCAAGATTTGCAGTCATCCGCGAGCAGATGGCCAAGTATGGCTTCTCCCATGGCGACTATGAAGGCGATGAGATGCAGCTGCCCGCAATGTTCATCCTCAACGAGGACGCTAATGTTGTATGGGCTCACTATGCCAAGAACGGCGGCGATATGCCCAGCGTAGAAGATGTGCTTGAGATGCTGCCCGACGCTCCCAGCTACGAGCCCAGAAAGCTTAAGGCCGGCGACAAGTTCCCCAACTTCACCTACAAGACCACCTGGGAAGACGGAAAGACCACCGACGAGCTGTTTGCCAAGGCAGATAAGACCGTATACTGGGTACTCCGTTACCTCGGCTGCACCGTTTGCAGACTGGATGTTGAGATGGTCAAGGAAAGATATGCAGAGTTCCAGGCTAAGGGCGCTCAGGTTGCATTCATGATGCAGAGCGACAGAGCTCATGGCCTCGCAAACTTCGGCGAAGACAGTTCCGCGCTGCCCTTCGATCTTATCCTCGACAACAAGCTGGATATCTATCAGAGCCTTAAGATCGAGGCTGCCAAGAGCAAGGGCGATCTGGTAAACGAAGCAGGCCGTCCCAAGATCGTTGAAAAGAGCAAGAAGTGCAAGGAATACGGCTTCTCTCACGGCGATTACGAAGGCGACGAGCTTCAGCTGCCCGCAATGTTCATCGTAGGCAAGGATGGCACCGTTCTGGATGCTCTCTATCCCACAAGCCTGATGGATATGCCCACAATTGACGAAGTTCTTGCAAAACTGTAGTATTGTAGATTTATGCAAGCCGGGCGATATGGATCTTCCATATCGCCCTCTTTTGTACATGACAGGAGGATAGAATGGCAGGTAAAAGACTCAATACAGGGGATAAGTTCCCCAATTTCACATATAATACCGGCTGGGAGGAAGGAAAGACCACAGACGAACTGTTCGCAAAGGCTGACAAGACTGTGTTCTGGGTGCTCCGCTACATAGGCTGCTCTGTATGCAGGCTGGATGTGGAGATGATCAGAGAGAGATATTCAGAGTTCCAGGCTAAGGGCGCCCAGGTCTGCGTCCTTATGCAGAGCGATCAGGCTCATATAAAGAAGGAATTCGGGGAGGACAGCGCTGCGCTTCCCTTCGATCTCATCTGCGACAACGCTCAGGAGATATATCAGGCGCTGGATATAAAGCCGGCAGCAAGCAAGCTCAAGCTGCTCGGCGGCATCTCCGAGATCGGAAAGATGAAGAAAAAAGCGGATAAGTGCAAGGCTTATGGCTTTGAACACGGCGATTACGAGGGCAATGAGCTGCAGCTTCCTGCAATGTTCATAGTAGGAAAAGACGGAACTGTTGAGTTTGCCCACTACGCCAAGGGTATAGTTGACATGCCTGTTATCGACGAAGTTCTGGCTAAACTGTAAAGCTGCAGCCTTATATAAGTGTAAAAATACATAAACGAAATAAAAGATCCGGAGCATCATCTGCTCCGGATCTTTCTTGTCTGATTTTTAACTGCTTTCTGCCATTCAGACCTTAATCTGAAGGCTCCTCCGGCTGTTCGGACCTTAGTTTTCAGGTTTCCCCGGCAGTTCGAGTCTTAGTCTGCAGGCCTGTCCGATATTTCGAGCTCTCCGATTCTGCAGATATGTTTTGTATCTTCGCTGAAGAGGAAGTCGATAAAGAGCCTTACTTATGGGGTGTATTTAGTTGTTAAACCCTATATTATCACCAAAAACAGGATTATATAATTTATGGTGATATTCCAGTTACAGGGGAAAGGCAGTCTTTTATCACCATAAATATGGATAATTAAAATATGGTGATACAAATATATTGAAATCAATCTATTAAAGTGAAGATATGTGAACATGAAATATGTTCATCCATAACTCAAACTATATTTCTGCTTTAATTATTCCCAAAAATTATCCCCGAATAATGCCATTTCAGCATTGTGGTGATAAACTGGCGAATAATCTTCTGACTCCTGTATCACCGGATAACTGATTATCAATAAACTGGTGGAAAAGGACGTGCAAAATGTGAATCATCCGCAGTGGCATATTCTGAATTAGTAACCATTTGCAAGGCATCCCACTGTAATGCGGAACCAAATTGAAAAAAGATCCGAAGCGATCGTATGATCGTTTCGGATCTTTTATTGTCTGTCATATCGGCCTAAGATACCGGAGCCTTAGTTTGCAGGCTTTTCCAGCATTTCGAATTCTCCGACCTTGTAGATCTCTGCAGCCTCCTCGCTGAAGAGGAAGTCGATGAAGAGCTGGGCTTCTTTAAAATGCTGGGTGCTTTTGCAGATAGCTGCGGTGAACACCTGATCGTACTCCCTGTCATCTTCTCCTATGGCCTTGCCTTTGAAGGCATCCACGCGACTGTCGCTGTAGATCTTGTCATTCTCATTGGGATTGGCCGGGGTCTTGGCTTCGTCATTGTAGACTGCGCCGATGTATTCTGCATCCAGCCAGTTCATGCATATGGGCTCGTCACAGATGTAGATATCGCAGTCATAGCCGGCTTCGATCTTGGCCGCGTGCATGTCATTGTCATCGTAGTTGATGGTGAGCACGATGTTTTCGTTGAGTCTGCTGAATTTATCAACCAGACCGGAAACGGCCAGTATGGAATCTATGGGCGCGTATACATTAAGCGTAATTGTCTTGTTTTTCCTGACGCTGCAGGCGCTGAGGGCAAAAACCATGCAGAATGCCAGAAGCAGAGCTGCGGTTTTCTTCAGTCCTTTTCTCATATATGTTAAACTCCTTCAGTTTATCGAAAAATCACATACCAAATCCTTGCCTTGATGGGCAAGTTGAATTAAAATATTCAAAACAATATAGCATACTTTTAGAAAGGTAACAAGTCTAAATGATAAAAAAACTGGCATCTTGCGTGAGGGAATACAAGTGGCTCGCCTTTGTGACGCCCCTCCTGATGATAGGAGAGGTGGTCTGCGAAACCATGATCCCTTACCACATGGCAGATCTTATCGACTTGGGCATTGAGGCGGGGAATATGGCTATGATAGAGGCCATAGGCCTTAAACTGCTTGGCTTTGCGCTCTGCAGCATGGCCTGCGGCGGACTGGCAGCCATCACTTCCTCAGTGGCATCGGCGGGCTTCGCCTCCAATCTGCGCCACGACATGTACGATAAGATCCAGAGCTTTTCATTCTCCAACATCGATAAATTCTCGGCCAGCGGTCTGGTCACAAGAATGACCACGGACGTGACCAACGTCCAGATGGCTTTTGGCATGCTTCTGCGCATGGCTTTCAGGGCCCCGGTGATGCTTATCTTCACCAGCTTCATGGTGGTCCGCATCAACGCAGACCTGGCTAAGATACTGCTGGGTGCCCTGCCTATACTGGCTGTGGGGACCTATTTTGTCATGACAAGAGCCCACAAGTGGTTCAGACGCATGTTCGATATCTATGACCGTCTGAATCAGGTGGTGCAGGAAAACATCCGCGGCATACGCGTGGTCAAGGCCTTCGTCAGGGAGGATCACGAACGGGCCAAGTTCAAGGGCGTGGCTGACGATGTGTACAGCACAAGCCTTAAGGCGGAGACCATCATGGCCTTCAGCGAGCCCGGCATGATGATAATCATGTACACCTGCACTCTTCTGGTATCCTGGTTCGGCGCAAAGCTGGTGGTGCAGGATGTGCTCACCACAGGTCTTCTGACCACCTTCCTGAATTATGTAATGCAGGTCCTCGGCAGCATGATGATGCTGGCGGGCATCATGATGATGATGACCATGTCCGCAGCGGCAGCAAACCGAATTTTCGAGGTGCTGAACGAGGAACCTGATATCAAGGATTCAGAGGATCCTGTAATGGAAGTCAAAGACGGTTCCATACGCTTTGAAAACGCGGGCTTTGCCTACGGCGAAGGCCGCAACTGCCTGAACAATATCGATCTGGAGATACGCTCCGGAGAGACCATAGGCATTATCGGCGGCACCGGAAGCGGCAAGACTTCGCTGGTACAGCTTATCCCCAGACTCTACGATGTTAACGAAGGCGCTGTTTATGTTGGCGGTGTCAACGTAAAGGATATGGATCTGACCGCGCTGCGCACTCAGGTGGCCATGGTGCTTCAGAAGAACATCCTGTTCTCCGGGACCATAGCTGAAAACCTGATGTGGGGCAATCCGGACGCAACAGAAGAACAGATGTGGAATGCTCTCGACTGGGCTCAGGCGGACTTCGTAAGGACCTACGAGGACGGACTTGAGCACTGGGTGGAGCAGGGCGGCTCCAACTTCTCCGGCGGCCAGAGACAGCGTCTTTGCATAGCAAGAGCGCTGATAGGACATCCCAAAATACTCATTCTGGATGACTCCACCTCCGCAGTGGACACCCATACCGAATCGCTTATCCGCAAGGCCTTTGCAGAGGAACTTCCGGATATAACCAAGATCATAATCGCCCAGCGCATAAGCTCCGTCAAGGACGCGGATCGCATAGTCGTAATAGACGGCGGCCGGATAGATGGAGTCGGAACTCACGAAGAGCTGCTGGCAGGCAACGAGATCTACAGAGAAGTATATGAATCTCAGACGAAGGGAGGTGACTTTGATGAGCCAAACTAAAGAAAGCGTAAAGACAGCTCAGACAGGAATTCCCTACAGAGTCGCCCATCCGAAGGACGCAAAGTCGCATTCAAGAGCCAATCCCGCGAAAATGATGCAAGGCGGTCCAAGACGAGGCCCCGGCGCCACAGGCGGAAGGGTAAAGCTTCAGGCGGACACAGTGCCCACCCTGAAGAGGCTCTTCGCCTACATAGGCCACGGCTATCTGCCTTACTTTGTGCTTGCCCTGGTGTGCATGGTGGTGGTGGCGCTTATCAGCGTCAGAGCATCCCTGTTTCTTAAGACCCTCATAGACGACAACATCAAGCCGCTGCTTCTTATGAGCACGCCTGACTATTCCGGGCTCAAAAAAGCCATACTCACCATGGCGGGGCTCTATGCGGTGGCTGTCGTGGCCAGCTTCTCAAGAAGCATGTTCATGAGAGTCGTCAGCCAGGGCGTGATCAGGGAGATCAGAACGGATCTCTTCAACCACCTTCAGACTCTGCCCATCAGCTATTTCGACACCCATCCCTACGGCGATGTGATGTCCCGCTTCACCAACGACACCGATTCCATGCGTCAGGTCATCTCCCAGAGCCTGCCTCAGGTGCTCAGTTCTATGGTTACCATAGTCAGCGTGTTCATCGCCATGGTACGCCTCTCCTGGAGACTTACCATAGTGGTGCTGATCTGCGTAGTGGGGATCTATTTCATAACCATCACCATCGGCGGCCGCAGCGCCTTGTTCTTCAAAGCCCGTCAGAGCGCTCTCGGTGAAGTAAACGCCTTTATCGAAGAGATGATGAACGGCCAGAAGGTGGTCAAGGTCTTCTGCCATGAAGACGAGTCGATGGAGGAGTTCAATTACCTGAACACAGACCTTCGCCAGAAGACCACCAAAGCGAATTCTTACGCGATGGTGCTTGGCCCCATAATGATGAACCTGTCCAATGTGCAGTATGTTATCGTTGCCGTGATAGGCGGCTGGATGGCCATCAGAGGCATGGGACACTTGACCCTGGGTTCCATCGTTTCCTTCCTGACCCTCTCCCGCAACTTCAGCCAGCCCGTGAGCCAGATCTCGCAGCAGATCAACTCCGTGGTAATGGCTCTTGCCGGCGCCACCAGAGTCTTCAAGGTGATGGACGAGGCTCCGGAGCTTGACGAAGGCACCATCACCATGGTCTTTGCGGAAAAGGCGGAGGATGGCACCCTCACGGAAAGCAAGACCCGCACCGGCCACTGGGCCTGGAAG
>JAFRWH010000024.1 GCA_017438085.1 Bacillota bacterium | reverse complement strand
CTGGTGTAGGTATGAGGCTGGAACAGGCACCATATGCTCTTATGCGACACGTTCTGCGCCGCGGAAAGAGTTGCCTTTATCTCAGTGGGATGGTGGGCGTAATCGTCCACTATGCTGATGCCCGACTTGGTTTTGCCGATGATGTCGAAGCGCCTCTGGGTGCCGGTAAAGCTCTGGAGGCTCTCCTTTATGGAATCCAGGCTCACGCCCAGGTTCAGGCAGCAGGCTATGGCCGCCAGAGAATTGCTCACATTGTGTTCTCCGGGCACCGCCAGCTGTATTCTGGACACGAAGCCGTTCCTGTCGTAAAGATCGTATGACGGCATGCCCAGATCGTTGAATTCGATATTCTTGGCGTAATAATCGCTGCCCTCGTTGAAGCCGAAGGTCACCACCCTGCATTTAAGGTCGTCTATGACCGCCCTGACGAAGGGGTTGGCATCGTAGCCGATCACAAGACCGTTTTCAGGCACCTTGTTGGCAAAGGTCTTGAAGGACTGGGCTATGTGATTGATATCCTTGAAATAGTCAAGGTGGTCGGAGTCGATGTTCAGTATGATCTCCACCCAGGGTCTGAGCTCCAGGAAGCTGTCCATGTATTCGCAGGCTTCGGTAACGAAATACTCGGTCTGCCCTATCTTGCAGTTGGACTTGAACTCGCTGAGTATGCCGCCTACCAGTATTGTGGGGTCGTACTTGGCGTTTTCGAGTATCATGGACACCATGGATGTGGTGGTTGTCTTGCCGTGAGTTCCGGAAATGGCGATGGAGGTCTTGTAGTCAGCCATTATAGCGCCAAGAGCCTCAGCCCTTGAGATCACAGGGATGCCGCGCCTTTTTGCCTCCAGTATCTCAGGGTTTTCCATGGATACCGCAGCCGAATACACCAGAAGATCCGTATCCCCAAGGTTCTCAGCCTTGTGTTCGAAAAAGACCTGAGCCCCGTGTGCTATCAGATTGTCTGTAACATTGCTCTGCTTGATGTCGGAACCTGAGACCTTGTAGCCCCGGTTCAGCAGTATATCTGCAATGGCGGAAAGGCCTATGCCTCCCACGCCTATGCAGTGGATGTGTTTGTAATTCTTTAGATCCATTTTTATGCCTTCATAGCTTTCTCAATGCGCGCTCTGACCTTATCCGTGCCCATTATCTGCTGTATGGTCCACAGATCCGGGGAATTGGTCCTGCCGGTTATGGCCACGCGGATGACGCCGCTCACATGGCCTACATGACCCTTGAACTGGTCGGGATTCTTCTTGTAATCCTTGGGCTTGACTGCATATCCCAGCTCTGCTGTTATGGCCCTGATCTTTTCGAACCAGGCGGAATTGTCATCTGCGGGATCGTAGCCGTCGATATATTTCTGAAGTATGGTCTGCCTGTCGGCCTCGCACTCTGCGGGGAAGGCATCCTGATACTCGAAATAGTCGTCAAAGAAATACTTGATGAAACCGAAGATCTGCCCTGCTGCCACCAGGTCCTTGCGGGGCTTTTCGCCGCCGCGGTCGATGTCGTAGACCTTCAGGAGCATGTCCCTGTTCTCTTCGAACAGCTTCACAAGCTCCGGCTCATAGTCCTTCGCCCAGCCCAGCATGAACTCGTAGATCTCCTCTGCGGACTTTCTTGCAAGCACATCCTTGGAAACGTTGTTCAGCTTGTCCAGATCGAAAAGCGTTCCGGAATCGGACATCTTTTCGGCGGTGAAGGTGAATTCGTTGTAGTCGGCATCCGGGTTGGCAATGCGCCACTCCTCGAAATCGGAGTTGAGCACTGTCATCAGGTATTCGCGGACCGCTTCGGGGAAATAGCCCTGCTTCTTGTAGTATTCGAGAGAGAGCTCCGGGTCCTTGCGCTTTGAAAGCTTGCGCTTCTGTCCGGTGGTCTCGTCTATCTTCATCAGAACGGTGTTGTGGACGAACTTGGGGGGCTCCCAGCCCATGGCATCAAAGAGCTGCATGTGGATAGGCCAGGTTGCCATCCACTCCTCGCCTCTTACCACATGGGTGGTGCGCATAAAGTGATCATCGCAGACGTGGGCGAAATGATAGGTAGGCAGGCCGGTCTTCTTCAGTATGACCACGTCCTGCACATTCTCCGGCATGGAAATGTCGCCGCGGATCTCGTCGTGGACGTTGATGTACTTTCCTTCCTCGCCGGGACTTCTGAATCTGATGACAGGGACCTCGCCTCTGTCAAGATACTCTTTGACCTTTTCGATAGGAAGGTCTCTGTGTTCTGCGTAAACTCCGTAGATTCCGGGATTCAGCTTGTTCTTCTCCTGATATTCACGGATGGAAGCCACCTTTTCCTCGCTCATGAAGCAGGGATAGGCCTTGCCTTCCTCAATCAGTTTTTTGACGCAGGCCTTGTAGACCAGGCCTCTGCGGCTCTGATAATAGGGACCGTAGTTGCCGCTCTCCCCTTCCTTTGTGGCGCCTTCGTCAAAATTGATGCCAAAATAGCTGAGGGTGTCGAGAAGCACGGGGATAGCGCCTTCGACCTCTCTTTTATCGTCTGTATCCTCAACGCGCAGGAAAGCCACGCCGTGGCTCTGGTGAGCCAGTCTTTCATCGACCAGCGCGCCGTAAAGATTGCCAAGGTGAATGAAGCCTGTGGGGCTGGGCCCGAGTCTGGTTACCTTGGCGCCTTCGGGCAGCCTTCTGGGAGGATAGATTTCTTCGTAATCCGCGGGGGTCTTGTTTATTTCGGGAAACAGGAGATCCGCAAGTCTTTTATAGTCCATAAGAGTCCTTTCACTCATTTGATAGTACCGGTGTTTATGCAGGCGCATACATAGTGTTCTGTCATGACCTTGCGCCGCATTTTGCCATGCTCAAAAAACACGCAAACAACGGGCGCAGTTAGCGCCTTGCGGAAATATTGTACCAAAAATTGCGGAAAATACAACATAAAATCCGCCCCGGCTGTGAAAAATAAGGGCATTTATATCCAATTGCAGGAAATCCATCCGCCCTTCCGAGAAAAATGTTCGACTTTATAAAAATACTGCTGGACAAACCATGCCCCCTTGTGTATAATACTGAATGTTCCGCACAAAGGACACATGTGGTGCCTTGGTCAAGTGGTCAAGACGCTAGCCTCTCACGCTGGAATCAGGGGTT
>JAFRWH010000023.1 GCA_017438085.1 Bacillota bacterium | reverse complement strand
TGAGATCTGACCCGGCAGAAATGTCCCGGCAGACTTCCGAAAAGACCCCTGCAGAATGATTTTTTTGTGATTTTCGGCCTGCTTCAATTGAAAGACGCAGGCTTTTGTTATACAATTCTTTTCAATTTCAGTCAGAAGAAGGATTATTAATATGAAGAAAATACTCATTCTTTTTCTTTGCGCCGCACTGGCTCTGGCCCTTGCAGCCTGCGGGACCGGGGAGCAGAATACAGGAAACGGCAGCTCCGGGTCGACGGAAACAGGCAGTCCGGTTCCGGAAAATGCGCTGTTTCTTAAGCTTAAGCTCAGGGACGCTGCTTCTGCCGAATACGAGAAGACCAGTTATCACATAGAGCCGGACAGCGATGAGCTTCTGGTGGGCTATGCCGCAAACAAGAAAGACATCTATTATATACTCACAGACTATTCTGAAAGCCAGTACGAACACACCCAGTACGATTTCTACAAGATAGACCAGAGCAGCGGGGAAAGCGAAAGAGTGCTTTCCGTCAATGAGAACGGTGAGAGTTTTCACATCAGCAAGCCGGTGCTCGCAGCTGATCATCTCTTCTTTCTGGCTACCACAAGCGATAAAAGCGGCATCAGCTGCTTCGATCCCGAAAACAAGACCATAGAGCTTATAGAGGAACTGCCCGTAAATGCTTCAAACACAAGCTTTGCAGGCGATGACCGCTATCTGGCGTGGATATTCGAGGAGAACGGAAGCCTGAAGCTCCACTGCTTCGATACCCAGAGCCGAAAGACCGAACTCCTAAGCAGCAGCATCTCCCCTGACTTCGGCGTTGCGACGCTCTTCGTCAACGAAGGCATCTGCACTGTTCTTGAGGAGGCATCCTACGGCAGCTATGCCGTCAGCTACGATCTGGCCACAAAAGAGCGCCTCAGCGAAAAGGTGCTGCCGGAGGAATTCGATATAAGGAGGCTGCAGGGCAGCAGAAGCATACTGAGCCTCACGGACGGACTGGGCAAGGATGCACTTACCTATATAGGTTCCCATACAGCCGAAGGGCTCAGTCCTTTATATAAAGAGTCCGGGGAGCATATCTCCAGCTTCTCGAGCCACATCTACGGCAATGTAATGGTCATCAACTCCCAGTACCCGCAGGAAGTGCTTATAATCTATCCTGAAGAAGGTGTTTACGAAAGCATTCCTCTGGATGCGCCTCTGTTTGCAGCATCCGTAAGCCCCGACGGCCTTTTCGCAGGCCTGGATACCCAGGGGAACAACCTGATCTGCATAGAAATCAAATAATCAATAACGGCATACACAAATCTCATGACCGGCGCTGCATTTTATTACGCTAAAGCGCCGGTTTTCTGTTAGAATTAATTCGAATAAGAGTTCGTTATGAAGAAAGGAGCCTTTTATGGACCGAAAACCCATTATTTTGATCACTGCGGAGGACATAAACGATGCCACCGGCAATGTTTATGTCATGAATAAGGAGTACGGAGAAGTAGTCAGGCTTGCGGGCGGAAAGCCTTTTGGAGCTGCCAGCTTCGACAACGCTGCAGGTTATGCGGAGTTTGCAGATGCACTGGTCTTAAGTCACGGACCAAATATGCATCCTTTCCGCTACGGCGGACGCGTGGAAAGGCCGGAGGACCTTATGGGAAGCTCCCAGACAAAGGATGACTTCGACTTTGCCATACTCAAAGCATTTCTGGAGGCCGGAAAACCCGTGCTTGGCATCAACAGAGGCGCCCTCATCATAAATGTCGCGCTGGGAGGCAGCGTGGCGAAGGCTAT
>JAFRWH010000022.1 GCA_017438085.1 Bacillota bacterium | reverse complement strand
GTTCCACCTCCAAGCTCTGCAGAGCGCTGAGCGAAGGTATTGGGCTGCCCGCAGAAGAATATGATCTGACGCTTCCTGCGGGAAGAAAGAATCAGATCACCCTCAGCCCAGGCTCCGTCGTGGCCATTGGCACACCTGTCTACGGCGGAAGAGCTCACAAATTTGTACTGGAAGCTCTTAATAGCCTGAAAATCGAAGGTCCCGGTGCTGATGCAGCAATACCGGCCATTCTGGTATCCGTATACGGAAACCGTCATTACGACATGAGCTTTGCCAATCTTTTTGAAGCTGCAGAAAACGCCGGACTTCGTCCTGTTGCCTGCGCGGCATATCTTGCGGAGCACTCCTTCACCAGCGAGATCCTTACGGGCATGCCGGATGACGAAGAGCTTCTGACTGCAAAGGCTCACGGACAGAGCATTATGGAGATGCTCAGAAGCTGTCCGTATGCGTGCATGAGCGCAGATGAGATCCCTCAAAGACCTGTCGATATAGACATGATACGCATGCACGGCGTAAGGCTGATGGGACTGAAGCCCAACAGACCTTTTCCAAAAGAGAACTGCATACACTGCGGAGCCTGTGCTGCAGTCTGTCCTTTAGGACTTATCGACCCCAACGACAGCAACAAAATAGAGGAGAACTGCACCAAATGCAACGCCTGCGTCAAGATCTGCCCGGTCTCAGCCATGGAATTCCCCCAGGAAGACGTGAAGATCGTAGCAGAAGACTGCATCGAACACTTCGGAAGCGACAAGCACGTTCCGCAGCTCTGGCTGCCGGCCAACATCGGCAAATAGTTCTAGTGAGGTATGAGCCTCTCCCAGACGGCTGTATCCACACCGTCCATGCATCTGAAATGCTTTCTTATGACCGATGCCATATATGACATGCGCCCGGTGATGTTTTTATTGCCGACCCAGAAAGCGTCCTTCGTCCCTGTGAACATCGACTGGAACATCATGGCTCTGTCCTCTGTAGCAAAGGTTTTTGAATATGAATCAATAAACCAGATGGGGCCGCCATCCACGATGGTATATTTTGTGTCAAAATAATCCGCTCCGGACTCCGTAACATAGCTTTCGTTATAACTGAAACCCTTCGGAAGATGCTTATCCCAATCGGGGTAAGCATTTCCGTCTGTTTTGGCGTCCAGATACACATCTATCGCATGCATGGTCTCATGCGCCAGGGTCGGAAGCAGGGATATCATGTTCGTGACGTCGACAGCAATGCACTGGTCGCTTCCGAACTTGTAGGCATACGCCGCAGGATTGCTTATGGAAGCCGTATTTTCGGGCTTCAGCTTGCTGGTGAGAAGGAAGTACAGGTGATCCGGATGGTACAGCCCATCTTCCGAATACATCTCCTGAAAGAAGCCCTCAGGAAAAGCTCCCAGAAAACCTTCAAGCATATCGAGCGCTTCGGAGATCAATGATTCATCGTACATGGCCTCGGAGGAGAATTCATTGGCTCTTGCAAACACATCCTCTCCGTAGTAGATAGTTACAGGATAAACGGATTCGAGGCTGTTTATCTTATCGGCAGTCTGAGCGCTTACGAGCCGCCGCTGCGGCGCAGAAGCAGTCTTCGCATCAATGAAGTTTATCCTTGGGAAGCCTTCTGTATCTTCATCATATGGAGAGTCGAGATATAGTACGCCATCCTTCAGGAAAACATAGTTTTCAGCCATACCGTTTTCCGCCAGGTCTCCTCTGTAAACCGCAGTCCCATCCGTCCTGTACAGAGTGTGGATATTCCTTATTCCCCCGCAGGGCAGCTCTGTTACTATAAAGTCATCGCTCAGACCTGTCACCCTTTCGGTCCTTGAAAACAGAGTGATCTCCGCATCAGGAGTCTTTCCGTCCTTATACTTCAGAGCCAGCCTTCCTTTGCCATCGTTTATGGCACTGAAGGAATCCGTCTCGGGCAAAGACCCGTAGATGTCATGCAGCGCAGTTTCAACGAAGCTTCCGCTCTCTATGCTGTAAATATAGCTTCTTGTCTCCGTATCGGTCATGAAGCTGAAATAAAGTGCATCACCCTTCCGGTCATAAATGTTATACCTCCTGCTGTCCGAAACCGCAGAAATATCCACTGGCCTGGAATCCCCGCCGTATATGCTGCCTATTGCGCAGCCGCCGTCCTTAAAGCGCACGAACAGGCCATCAGGGTAGAAGATATAATCGCAGTGATCCCCTTCCTTCAGGTCCCGGTCCCTGAATCCTTCAGGTTCTGGATCCTTAGGCGAGAGGAAGCGGAGAAATGGTCCGTAAGACGTGTAATATGCAAAGCTGCCGTCATCCATGTTCATCAGCCGGCCGCGGAAAGGATCCTTTAAGCAGTAATCTGCCTGCCTGCTTCCGTCCGCAAGGCTGTAAGAGCGTATGTGGAGAGGACCGCCTTTTTCATTTTCAAGGCATACAAGGTAGTTGCCGGATCTTATGAAGCTTCTTATCCGCTCAGAGCCCTCGGTGAGCAGGCATTTTATGCCATCTTCCTCTGATTCAATGCAGAATTCCCCCGTGGGAAGCTCCGGTTCTTTCTCAGCTGTTTCAGCCGGGCGCACAGTCTGACCCGGTGTATCAGGTCCTGAAGGCGTAACAGAAGGCGTATGTCCGTCTCCGCAGGCTGAAAACAGGATAAAAGCTGCTAATACAGCTGTAAATGCCAAAACGTATTTATATTTGTATCTGTACATGTCATCCACACTTTCATACAAATAGTTCTGATACTGATTATACCATGATATATGGACATAATGCTTCTGTCTTCACATATGAAAAACTGTTTTACTATGCTGCAGCCCGGTGGTATTATGCTTATGAACAAAACTCATTTCAGGACAGGAGAATATCTTCTATGCTTTTGTGGATAATCGCGGCGGCAGCCGCTTATTTTATCAAGGGTCTGTGCGGTTTTGCCAACACCCTTGTATTTACTTCGATTCTAAGCTTCGGCGCAGCCAATGCAAATATCTCGCCTATAGACCTGCTGCTGGGCTGCCCTATGAATTTTATACTCACCTGGGAAAACCGCAAAAGCCTGGACCCTAAGGTCTACATCCCTCTTGCGGCGATGGTGCTTGCGGGCAGCATCCCCGGGGCGCTGCTTCTGAAAAATGTGGATGCCAGAGCCATAAAGCTTGTATTCGGCGTGATCGTGGCGCTGCTTGGGGCAGAGATGCTTTCAAGAGAGTACAGCAAAAAGAAGCTCAGGTCCTCAAAAATAGTGCTGGCGATAATTGGCCTTACTGCGGGCGTGCTCTGCGGCCTCTTCGGGGTCGGAGCGCTGCTTGCCGCTTATATCAGCCGCGTTACCGAAAGCGGAGACTCCTTCAAAGCAAACATAAGCGCAGTGTTTATAGCTGACAATGCTTTCAGGATGATACTTTACAGCGTGCTCGGGCTGCTCACATTCGAATCAATTAAAACTGCTCTGCTGCTGATGCCCTTTGCGCTGGCAGGGCTTTTTGCGGGAATAAAATGCAGCCACCTTATAGACGAAAAGCTGGTACGAAAATTCACTTCCGTGCTTCTGATACTGTCCGGAATATCGCTGATCGTAAAAAACCTGTAGCAATGCCCCGGGACAAAACAATGTCCTTCGCATTAAGCATTCCATTTATTGATACTCTGTATACAAATATATTGTTTTTATTTATAAATGGCTTGTTGTAAAATAATTTCCGTGGATTGCGCTGCATCCGGTCGCATGGGTACCGGAGCAACAGCAAGGAGGTTAAATATGCAAACAAGAGAGAAGACCAAGCGTTTGACGGGACTGGCACTTTTTACTGCCCTGGTAGTTGTCCTTCAGATGCTTGGCAGTTTTATTCATCTGGGAACTTTTTCCGTATCGATGGTGCTGGTGCCCATAGCTGTGGGCGCAGCTCTTTACGGGCCGGGAGGAGGCGCATGGCTGGGCTTTGTATTCGGTCTCGCCGTTCTGATGAGCGGAGATGCTGCTTTTTTCATGAGCTTCAGCTTCATCGGAACTGTCTTAACCGTGCTTCTTAAAGGCGCTCTGGCGGGCTGGGCTGCAGGACTTATATACCGGGCAGTTGCAGGACAGGCAGGCACCGCAGACGACAGGACCGAAAAGAGCTCCGTCATCGGCGCATTTCTTGCCGCTTTTACCGCGCCTGTAGTCAATACAGGGGTATTCATCCTCGGTACTATACTGTTCTTCATCCCGCTTATAAGTCAGATCGCGGGCGAAATGAACGTATATAAATACATATTCGTAGGGCTTATCGGAGGCAATTTCTTCTTCGAGCTTGCCCTGAACCTTATACTGGTGCCGGTCATCGAACGGCTGATACGCATACAGTCAAAAATGTAGAAAGGACAGAAAATGATCATCGCTATCGACGTAGGAAACTCCAATATCGTTATCGGGACCTTGGAAGGACGGGAGGTCCTGACCTCCGCAAGAGTTCTTACCAAGAGGGACGCCACCGCCTATGAATACGCCATGGACGTAAAAAGCGCTCTGGAGTTCAACAAAGTAAAGATAGAGGAAGCTGAAGGCGCAATTATCGCTTCAGTAGTACCTTCAGTGACGGAGGCTTTAAGGCAGGCTCTTAAGCTCATCGGCATCAGGCGGGTGCTGGTGGTCGGAAGCGGAATCAAAACCGGGCTCAACATCAGGATCGACGACCCTGCCCAGCTTGGCGCAGACCTGGCTGTAGGCGCTGTTGCAGGACTTTCCATGGAACAGGCTCCCATGATACTCATCGACATGGGCACCGCCACCACCGTTACCGCCATCGCCCCGGACAACAGCTTTATCGGCGGAGCCATCATACCCGGAGTGGTTCTCTCCATGAATGCTCTGGCAAACGGCACTTCCCTGCTTCCCAATGTGCCAATCACTGCGCCAAAAGCAGCCATCGGGACCAATACCGTGGCCTGCATGCAGAGCGGAGCAGTTATTGGCGCAGCATGCATGCTTGACGGCATGATAGAACGCATGGAGGCAGAGATAGGACAGCCCTGCAAGGTGATCGCAACAGGCGGCCTCTCCCGCTTCGTCGTGCCCCTCTGCAAGCGCAAGGACATACGCCTTGAACCCGATCTGCTCCTGATAGGTCTTGCTGAGATCTGGGAGAAAAACAGAAAGACTAAATAGTCAGCAGATATTTAACACAAAAAGCTCCGGTGCTGCCGGAGCTTTTTTATTGTTGTAAAAGAAACGCACATCGGCCTTGCCAATGTGCGCGAAAGACTTGAACTCATGTGCGGCGGGACACTGACAGTAAGTCCGCGTCCCGAAGGCGGAACTTCTGTAAGCATCCACATACCTGACAGCAACTGAGCAGGCAAAAACCAGACGGTATCATCGCCAGAGTATCCTTTTTAACTCAAGCCGCAGCGTTATATTCCTAAGCTTCGATCAGATTTTCCAAAGTTTCAAACAATATATCCGGTTCCACAGGCTTCGACAGATGGGCGTTCAGTCCGGCCTGCATGCTCTGCTGGACATCCTCATCAAAAGCATTTGCGGTAAGGGCAATAACAGGTATGCGTTTTGCATCCTTGCGCTGCAGGCTTCTTATAGCTCTTGTAGCCTCAAGTCCATCCATCACCGGCATGCGCATATCCATAAGGATGGCTTCATAATATCCCGGCTCGTGGCTCTCAAACAGCTCCACAGCTTCTCTGCCATTTACAGCCAGATCGGCTTCCATGTCCCGCATGGCGAGGACCATCTTCATGATCTCGGCATTCACAGTCACATCCTCTGCCAGCAGCACTCTCCGGCCCTTCAGATCCACTGTTTTCTTTCTCGGTGAATCGCTCCTGCGACGGAAAGCCTCCGAGAATTCATCTATCAGACTCCCTGCGAAAAGCGGTTTCGGAACAAAGCTGTCCACGCCTGCCGCCTTTGCCTGATCCGCTATTTCATCCCAATTAAATGAAGTGAGAATAATGATCGACGAACCGCTTCCTACTATCTCGCGTATCTGCCTGGATGTTTCAACGCCGTCGATCCCGGGCATTTTCCAGTCGACCAGGATCAGATCGTAATCTTCTCTGCGTCCATGGCGGATGCGGACCTTATCTATTGCTTCCTGACCGGACCCGGCGGTCTCACAGCTGATGCCGGCCTGACCGAGAACGATCTGCGCATGCTCCAGATCTATAGAATTATCATCGATAACAAGCACGCTCATGTCGTGCGGGACCTGAGAATCCTCGTCGTTCTGCTGCTTCCTGTCCGATTCATCCAGTGTGACAGTCACCGTGAAAACAGAGCCTTTGCCCTTTTCACTGGCGACCTCGATGTGGCCATTCATCAGTTCCACGATGCTTTTCGTTATAGGCATGCCAAGGCCGGTGGAGCCATACTGACTGGTGGCGGAAGAATCCTCCTGACTGAAGGCATCAAAAATATGCGGGAGAAACTCTTTGCTCATGCCGATGCCGGTATCGCTGATCGTAAATTTCAGCACAGCTTTCTTTGCATAGCGCTCCCCTTCTTCTATCACGAAGCGCACAGCACCGCCCGAAGGCGTAAATTTGACTGCATTGCCGAGGATGTTGATCATCACCTGCTTGAGCTTCATCACATCCCCGATATAGTAATCATCCACCTTCCCGACCAGCTCGCAGTCATAACTTAGTCCCTTATCCCTGCACTGGCCGCTGATGATAGTGTTGACCTGTTCCAGCGCCTTGGCAAAAGAAAACTCCTCTTTTTTTATCGTCATGCGGCCCGATTCTATGCGGCTCATATCGAGTATTTCATTGATGATCCCAAGAAGATGCTGGGCGGAATCCCCGATCTTGACCAGATATTCTTTTACCTGATCGCTGGCTGTGGGATCGTTCATGGCGATGTTGTTCAGGCCGATGATGGCATTCATGGGGGTGCGGATCTCATGGCTCATGTTGGACAGAAAAGCTGTTTTTGCCTTGTTGGCGCTCTCTGCGATGGCCAGGGCATCCTTCAGCGCCTCACGGCTTTCAGACAGTTCCTGCTTCTGCACCTGATCCCGCTTTGCAGCTTCCTCAAGCTCTCTGCGGTAATCCTCCTTTTCATCCTCCACCACAAAGCTGTGCAGCAGAGTCGTTCCCAGCATGTAGCCCATGGCATACAGTGGCCACAGCGGGAAGAAGACCTGCAGCGTGATCAGCAGCATCATTGCAATTCCAAAAAAGCCTATGGTCATGTGACGAAGGCGGACTCTGCCCTTGGCTTTTGAGGCAACAGTCAGTGTATAGACGGACGTTAC
>JAFRWH010000021.1 GCA_017438085.1 Bacillota bacterium | reverse complement strand
CTGTTTCTTCGGCTCTTGGCGTACCTCTTTACAGCTACAGTCATCAGGAAGGGCATATAGCTGCGGCATCGATGGGAAACGAGCTGGATTTCAGTCATCCCATGGTCTGCGCCCACCTTTCGGGAGGCACTCTGGAGCTGGTGAAGCTATCTGATGGAAGGATAGAGCTGCTCGGTGGTACCAGAGACATTTCCTATGGCCAGCTGCTTGACAGGACCGGAGTAGCTCTCGGTTTTCCTTTCCCTGCCGGCCGATACATAGACGAAATGGCTGTCAGGGCCGCTGAAAAGCTGCTTAAGCCGGATGAGAGCATCAGGGATGCCTCCAGAAGGCTCAGAAATCCCTTCTCACGCGTTTTTGTGCAGGATATGGACACAAATCTATCCGGACTGGAAACGCAGCTCAGAAAGGCAATTACGGGCCTTACGGGAGAGAACGGTGCTGCGGATGCGGAGATCGCAGATATCGATATGCTCTGCTATCATCTGATGGAACGCATCTCGGAGAGCTTTGCAGCCGTAATGGAAACGGCAAAAAAAGCAGCGGGCTGTGACCAGGTGCTGGTAAGCGGCGGCGTCGCATCCAGCAGTTTCCTGAGAGCTTACTGCAAAGAATACGGATACAGCTTCGGAAGACCCGGACTGTGCTCAGATAACGCAGTCGGTCTTGCATATATGAAGGACAGGGGACTATGCCTTTAAAACCGGTATCAGTTTCACAACTTAACAGCTATATAAAGCGGGTGCTCGCATCGGACCCTATACTAAGCAATGTTACAGTTAAGGGCGAGATCTCCAAGCTTACGCGCCACAGCTCAGGACACTGGTATTTCACACTGAAGGACGAATACAGCAAGATAAGCTGCTTTCTCGGGGCTGACAGAGTGGCGCAGCTTCGCTATGACATAGACGAGGGCATGGAGATAAGCGCCACCGGCAGCATCTCCGTATACGAACGCGGTGGATACTATTCCTTCAACATAAGGTCCATAGAACTTGAAGGAGAAGGTGCGCTTAAAGCGGCTTTCGAAAAACTCAAGGCCAGGCTGGAAGCAGAAGGTCTCTTTGACCAGGCTCATAAAAAGCCTCTTCCGGAGTTTCCGAGGCGCATAGGCGTTGTGACATCTCCTACAGGCGCTGCAATCAGGGATATCATAACTACTGTAAAGCGGCGCAGCCCGCTGGTGGACATACTTATTTATCCTGCACTGGTGCAGGGCGAGGGCGCTGCAGCTACTATTGCAGAAGGCATAAAAGCTCTGAACAGGCTAAGCATAGATCTTGCCTCCGAAGGAAAAAAGCCGCTGGACCTTATAATCGCAGGACGCGGAGGCGGTTCCGCGGAGGATCTGTGGGCCTTTAACGAAGAGATCGTCGCCAGAGCCATATATGAGTCGGAGCTACCTGTGATCTCCGCTGTCGGACATGAGGTAGATTTTCTAATATCTGACTATGCTGCCGATCTGAGGGCTGCAACACCCACGGCGGCGGCTGAACTGGCCGTGCCGCATATAGATGGCATAAGGGATATACTTAGAAATTCGAGTCCTGAGAGACTCTTCAGATATCTTGAAGCCGATCTTGAGATGGCTGAATTCAATACATCTCAGTACATGCAGCAGGCAAAAAGAGCCTTCGAGGATGCCCTTGCCGACAGAGAACACATTCTGGCAAGACTGAAAAACGATATAGATGCAGCAAATCCTCTGGCAGCGCTTGAACAGGGCTTTGCGCTGGTGCGCAGAGAGGACGGAAGCAGAGCAGTTTCAGCTTCAGAGATCGATAAGGGTGACATCTTAACGATACTCTTCAGGGACGGAAGCCTGAAGGCGGAAGTTCAGGAAAGAACGGTGAAATAAATGGCAGCAAAAAAAGAAAACAAAACAGAAAATATCAAGTTTGAAGACGCATTGAATGAGCTTTCTGAATGCGCTGAAAAACTCAAGTCAGGCAAGCTCAGTCTCGATGAAAGCATTGAAGTATACAATAAAAGTATTATGTATTATAACCGCTGCAGAGAGATACTCGATGGCGTTCAGCAGAAGATAGAGCTTTACAGACCGGAAAACGGCAAGACAGAAGAATTCGAGCTTTAGAACGGAGACAGCAATGAAAAGCAAAGAATACGCCCAGCTAAAGGAACTGCTGGAAAACAGCCTGCTTTACAATATGCCGCTAGTTCCGGCCCAAAGCAGCACTCTTTACGAATCCATGGTCTACAGCCTCATGGCGGGAGGAAAGCGCATGAGAGGCGTGCTCTGCCTTGCGGCGGCTGATATAACAGGCCTCGGATACAGCGAGCTCATACCTTTTGCCTGCGCAATTGAATACATACAGGCTTATTCTCTCATACACGATGATCTTCCTGCGCTGGACAACGATGACTACAGACGCGGAAAGCTCACAAATCACAAAGTGTTCGGCGAGGATATGGCCATCCTTGCAGGTGACGGACTGCTTTCGGCGGCAATGGAAACTATGGCTGAATTCTGCGCATCCTGCGCGCTGAACGAAGGCATAAGCAGGGACAGACTGAACGGCATACTGATGGCTCAGGCCTGCATTGCCAATGGCGTAGGCATAGGCGGTATGGTCGCAGGACAGGTCACAGATGTCCAGAATGCAGGAAAAGTCATTCCCGGAGAGCTGCTTGACTATATTCACGAGCATAAGACGGCTGATTTTATAAGGGCTGCTGTGCTTTCCGGACTTTTTGCCGGTGGTGCGGATCAGAAGACTATTGAAGATTTTACCGAATATGCGCAGAACATGGGGATCGCATTCCAGATAGCGGACGATATTGCTGACGGAGATCAGACCGATGAATGCTCCTATGTGACGCTGCACGGCATGGATGAAGCAAAAAAGAGAGCTGCAGAGCTGCTTGCTTCGGCCCGCGACTCCATAAAGAGCTATGGCGCCAAAGCTCTTATCTATAACGATATACTGGATTTCCTTGAGGAACAGATATAGATACAGATATGCTGAAAGAACTAAAGTCCATGGACAGGGCGCAGCTCGATGCCCTGGCAGAGGATCTGAGAAAAGAGCTCATAGAAAACACCTCAAAGACGGGGGGCCATCTGGCCTCCAATCTTGGCGTGGTGGAACTGACTATAGCACTTCACAGAGTTTTTGATACTCCTAAGGACAAGCTTATATGGGATGTGGGACATCAGGCCTACGTTCACAAAATGCTTACGGGAAGACGGGATCAGATGGATACGCTCAGGCAGTTCGGTGGTCTCAGCGGTTTTCCCAAGAGAGCCGAGTCTGAACACGATATGTTCGACAGCGGTCACAGCGGCAGTTCCATTTCTGCAGCTCTGGGCTATGCGTATGCCAGAGATCTCCGCGGGGAGGATTATTCATGCGTGGCGGTGATAGGTGACGGAGCTCTTACCGGAGGCGTGGCCTTCGAAGCCATGAATGCTGCAGGCAGTTCAAGATCACATATCATAGTAGTCCTGAACGACAATGAAATGTCCATATCCCAGAACGTAGGCGGGCTTTCCAAACACCTCCAGAAGCTGAGAATGACAAAAGCCTATCTGGGGTTCAAAAGAAACATAAAGAATGCAACTGAAAATAGTCCGGGACTGTATCATTTCCTGAGCAGGATAAGGGATGCCATAAAATTTGCCTTTATGCCCGGCGTTGTATTCGAGGAGCTTGGCTTTAAATACTTCGGCCCCATTGACGGACACGACGAAGCCCTTATGGAGCGCTATTTTGCAAGAGCAAAAGAGATGGATGGTCCGGTGATGATCCATGTGATCACCAAAAAGGGCAAAGGCTTCGGGCCTGCAGAAGGGAATCCTTCCAAGTACCACGGTGTTGGTCCCTTTGAACCTAAAACTGCAGATGCTTCACCTGTATCCAAGCCGGACAGCTG
>JAFRWH010000356.1 GCA_017438085.1 Bacillota bacterium | reverse complement strand
GACCGCTTAAGGGATTGGTTCCGGCAGGGCCTTCGGGAACAGGCGGTTCAGGCGGTGCAGGAGGCTCAGGAGGATCATCCGGAACTTCCGGCTTTATATCTACAGCGCTCTGTGTCGTTTCGTTTTCTCCTGGCCCCGGAGCCGGCTCCACAGGCTCGTCTTTTCCCCCGCAGGCCGCCATTGACAGCAGCAGGGCAAGTATAAGTACAACAGAAAGATATTTCTTCATATTGTTAGAATCTCCTTTTCATACCACTATATATGGTATCAATTTAACGCTTAAAGGTCAAGACAAATTCATCCAATGCGCTTATACTGAACACGATGGCAAAAAAGATAGATGATTATATAAAGATATCGAAAACATCTGCTCTCACTTTAACCAGTTAAAATACGCACATATCAAAAGTGCCGAAAACCGGGAAAACGCGTATTGACATATACACAATAAAAAGAGGCATTTCTGCCTCTTTTTGTTCAAATAACCAGATCCGTGCTTTACTGCTCTTCCTGCAGTCTGTCGATAGTCAGCTGAACACCGTCTTTTCCTATGTGATCCAGACGGGACATGTACTTGCGGCTTTCAGCTTCCAGTTCATCGTTGTAGCGGGAGTCGAAACCGCTGCGCAGTCCGCGCACATATTCGTGTTCCATCTCTGCAGTATTGTCACCGAAGAGAGCTATGGTGTGAAGACCCACATTGGAGCACTGGTCGGAGATACGCTCAACATTCACCAGCATATCCAGGAAGATGAAGCCCGAATCCACAGAGCACTCGCCGTTCTTCAGACGGTTCAGATGAGCATCTCTCAGTATATCAACAAGGCGGTCTACCACTTCTTCCACAGGCTCGATGTGCAGCGCATTCTCAAAATCGCTGTCGCTGAATGCCTTAAGAGTATAGCCGCTTATCTCATCGATTGCATCGTGGAGCAGCGTAAGCTCCTGTATTGCGGAGGATGAGAATGCCGCACCCTTTTCCCTCAGTTCCTTTGCCTTTTCGATAAGGTTCAGGGCGTGGTCTCCTATCCTTTCGAATTCGGTGGCGCACTTCAGATAGTAATTCAGAAGATCCATGTTGCGGTCAATATTAATATGACCCGCAAGCTTGGCAAGATATTCGCTGGCAAGGTCTGTCATGCGGTCTATGAAGTCCTCGGTTCGGACCACATGTTCGGCTTTCTTTTCGTCATATTCCATCAGACAGTCCATAGCCATTGACACATTCGTAAATGCTGCTTCGGCAGTATCCTTAAGGCCTCTGAATGCAGAATCCAGAGCCAGACCGGGAGTCTTGAACAGAGCTTCGTCGAAGAGCGAGTAGTCGGGGCTGTAGTCATCTTCTACCACGTCGTCCTTTACGATCTTCCTTGCAAGCACTTCCAGATAACCACTGAAGGGCAGCAGTATAAGGCCGCAGGCCAGCTTGAATATGGTATGGACATTAGCGATGCCGCCGGAATGGATAGGATCGGACCAGAAGCTGCCCAGCACGCCTGTGCTTTTCAGGATGAGAACCGCGGTAAATATCAGAACCACCTGCGCCAGATTGAACAGCACCTGAATGATGCCGGTCCTCTTTGCATCGTCCCTGGCTCCTATGGAGCATACTATAGCGGTGGTGACTGCATCGCCCACATATATACCCAAAAGTATCGAATAAACGGAGCCGAAGCTCAGAGCGCCTGTAATGGACAGCGCCTGCAGTATACCAACGGATGCGGAAGAGCTCTGGATAAGGAAAGCCACAGCGGCGCCGGCCAGGAAGCCCAAAAGAGGATTCCCGCCCAGTCCCAGGAACATATCCTTAAAGGACTGGGAGTCCGACAGCTGGCTCACCGAAGCCGACATATTCATCAGACCGGTAAACAGTATGCCAAAGCCCATGGCAACGCCGCCCAGGGTCTTCGCATTGCTCTTCTTTACTATCATGATGAGCAGCATTCCGATGATGGATGCCAGCGGAGCCAAGGTTGAAGGCTTGAAGAAATTCATGAAGGAACCGCTGTC
>JAFRWH010000355.1 GCA_017438085.1 Bacillota bacterium | reverse complement strand
TGTAAAGGGTTCGCTCAGCCACTCGTAACCATCAACGGAATAACGGTCGATTATATCGTAGTACCCGCTGACATTGCAGGAGATGTATGCAAGTCCGTTCTCCACATAGAAGTCCTTTATGTACTTGCTTACATCTACCCTTTTGCGGCTGAACTGCCTCAGGTTTTGTCTCAGCCTTCGGCTCTGTTTCTTACTTGCCATTGTCTTTTATCGAATCAAGATAACGCCTTCTTGCTTCCAGCGCTTTGCTCAGTTTTTTCTGTTCAGTGAATTCCAGAAAGATCCCAATGGCAAAACCGAGCACGGCGCCTGCGATGCTGAACACCCAGTGCCTGTTCATCAGCTGTTCCCAGAAAATGCCCACAGCAAAGCCCGTCACGCCGTAGATCCAGCGCCAGGGAGTAAGAGCCTTCCACTTGAGAAGCTGCTTACCTTCGGAATTATCGCCATCCTCCACCCATCCGAACTGCTTGAAGAACTTTTCTTCGGCTTCGTTTATTACTGTGGTATGCAGGAAATAGAGGTCCTTCCGCTTGCTGTAAGCCCAGCTTAGGAAGCCCTGCAGCGCCTCCTTGGCGATGCCGTTCTCCAGGTTTTCCTTTGGAAAATCATGCTGGAGCTCCGTTTCGCCGTATTTTATATCGCCGTAGAAGCAGAATCTGCCCTCAAGTTCCTCTCCGTTCTTTTTATAGACCTCCCAGGGCTGAGTCCAAAGCTCATCCTCAGCCGGAGATACAAGTCTCAGTTTTTTAGTAGTTAATTCCATGATCTATTCTACTCTGATGCTCTTGATGATCTGATCTTCTCTGGGGCAGTCCCTGAAGTCTGTAGGAACACCTACGATACGGTCCGCAGCTTCAATTCCCTCTGTGACTTTGCCGAAAGCAGCATACTGTCCATCCAGATGAGGAGCATCGGCGACCATGATGAAGAACTGTGAGCCGGCGGAATCCGGATGCATGGCTCTTGCCATGGAGATGACGCCGCGGGTGTGCTTAAGATCGTTCTTTACGCCGTTGGCGCTGAATTCACCTTTGATCTGATATCCGGGACCGCCTGTGCCATTGCCCAGAGGGCAGCCACCCTGGATCATGAAGCCAGGGATGACTCTGTGGAACTTGAGTCCATCGTAGAAGCCCTTGTTTGCAAGCTTTTCAAAGTTTTCAACGGTGATGGGAGCAATATCTTCGTAAAGTTCGCCCTTGAGTATGTCGCCGTTTTCCATTTCTATAGTGAAGTTTTTCATGTTGCCTCCTTTTGCTTCAGCTGCACAGCCATGCAGCCAGTTGAATAATGACCTAAAATTTATCTGCCTGTGTTTTATCGAAAAATCTGAATGCCATGGGATAGATGGCTATGTCAACGAAGGATACCACTGCATAGCGCGCAGTGCGCACCAGCATGGCTGCCATGCTGCCGTTTGAAAGGAACTCGCTTGAGAAGGGCAGCTTCAGGACAGCGTTGAGCCCTACGAAAATGGCAAGTCCGCAGACCAGGCGTATGACGCACATCACAGGTCTTCTGGTGCTCTTGAAGTTCACATACTTCTTTTCGAAGAGGAAGCCTCCGAAGATGCCTATCATCAGACCCAGACCGGTAAAATAGTCGTTGCTGCTGCAGTAGAATATGCCCGGTATGCTTACAAGAAGGAGCAGGCCATAGGTCTTAGCCTCCCCCAGCTTCCTAAGAAGCAATACGTTCAGCCCTATGATCAGGGAGCCCAGCACCCAGCCGCAGAGCACGTCTGTTACGAAGTGAACGCCTACATAGACTCTAGAAAAGCCTATCAGGAAGAGCAGCACACAGGCCAGTATCCAGAACTTTTTCTGCTTCTTGTATACTGCCAGGGACCCGTACACTGCAGTTCCGTTGGTGGAATGACCGCTGGGGAAAGAGAATCCCTGTGCGGCTATATCGTAGATATCTGCATCTCCGTCCACGGGACGCAGGCATTTGATGTCAGGGTTATCGAAGTATGGCCGTCTGCGGAGGAAGATATTTTTGACCATGGGGTTGAAGACCACGCCCATGGCGACGCTGGTCCCCACGAACTTGCCGAACTCTTTGTCCCAGCACCAGTAAAGAAATCCTAGTATGGCGATCAGTATGACCTCTTCGCCGAAGGCCGAGAAGAAGGAGATCACTGCTGTGGCAGAGCCACCCAGCGCCTGCTGCAGCCATTCCTGCAGAGCCACTTCCCAGCTGAAGTAAAACACATTGCCCATTTATGAGCCTCCTTTATATATAACAATTGATTTTACCACAGAAGGAGGCGGAAGAAAAGCAAAACATAATAATACCCGGCTCCTGCAAGGAACCGGGTGTTACTCAAATTCAACTATGATTACTCATCCAGAACTACAGTCTCGGAATCTGCTGCGTTCTTTTTGATGGACTCGATGCCCTTCAGGCAGCTTGCCTTAGCCTTGTAGCCCTCGCCTCTGCCGATGATCTGGCCATTAGCAGCCTTAAGGCGATAGCGGATCTCGCCTGCCTTGTCAGCATATACTTCGAACTTGGGGTTCTTCTGAGTCTCGAATCCTTCTACAGTCTGGTCTTCGACTGGTGCAATAGGAGCATTCTTGGTAACGCTTGCGATGCCGTTCTTGCATGCATCCAGAGTAGTATAGGTCTCGGAAGCCTGAAGTATGACTTCACCGTTTCCTGCCTTCAGATTAAATGTAAATTCGCCATTCTTAGACGGTTTGATAACAAATTTGCCCATGTTATTACCTCCTGATCAGGTGCATAGTTTATTTGATGTATCAATTTTACTACAAATGAGCACAATAAGTAAAGAAAATCAGCACAAATTGTTCTGTTTCTTTCAAAATCAGTATGGCTCTACAGCAGGAACAGGTATATAGCCATCTCGCCCAGGCAGAACAATGTGAATATTATCATTCCTGCGTTTATCCAGGATGTGCTGAAACGCCTGCCCTTCGGCAGCTCCAGCGGAGTTCCTTTGAAGCTGAGTCTGCCAAGACTTGTCACGAGGAACACCAGGCCGAGAATGCCAAGAATTACTATTGCTATGTTGAAAATGGCAAAGCCCAGCACCCCGGGGTTAGTCGGAATGGCAGCTATTATGTCCGTGATATCGCCTTCCAGCAGGCTCTCATCCAGCCCTTCAGCCAGCTTCAGCGTAAGCACGGAACCCATGAAATTGATGATCATGTGCATTACTGCAGAATAGCGCAGCCTTCCGGTCCGCACGTATATGTAGCCGAATACCAGGCCCAGCGCTGCCGCGTAGAAGCACTGATTAAGGTTGCCGTGGAACAGTCCGAAGCAGACAGCAGAGAATATGACAGCATTCTTTTCGCCGTAGACATTGAGCCTGTCTATCAGCTGTCTGCGGAAGATGTATTCCTCCACCAGCGGCCCGATTATCACAACGATCAGTATCTGCATCAGCGTGGAGTCCGCCTCCAGCAGAGTTTCCAGCGGATTGGTCTCGGAGGTTCCGATAATATCATGCAGAGCATCCACCAGCATGGTGCTGAGTATATTCAGGCTGTACATCAGGAAGATGGAGATGCAGAAAGCTTTGAAGAGATTGAATGCTCCGAATGGTCTGTCGTTGTAGCGCCTTGAAGGCACGCGCTTAACCACCGCAAGGCAGGCCGGCAGTCCTATGCCATACATGGGGAGGAAGTTCATTATATAAATCATCCAGGTTTTTGTGGCCAGAGCCTGCGATTTCGACGCCACATATACGGAAAGCGCCAGGCTTCCGATGGAGGATACTATCATAAAGCACAGAAGGCCAAGACCGATGCTGGAGAAGTCTTTTCCTGCCAGCTTCAGATCAGTGCACACTCCGCTTTCCGTCCTGAAGGTCTTGCCGTTGCCCGGCTCTATAAACAGAGGCGTCAGGCTGAAGAAGATCAGTCCCAGCAGCAGATTGACTGCAGATGCCCCGGCCAGACCCATGCTCGGGTTATCGAAGACAAAGCCCATGATTATGATGACTACATCCGGAAGCAGTCCGAAGTAGATGAACATTATCTGGACCACCTGCTTTATGGTCTTGCCCGCGGATACGGGGACCGACAGGTTGATGAAAGCGCCCACAACTGTGGCGTAGATATTCAGCGTAAGTATAAAGAGCAGCCACGCTCCTGCTTTCAGAGGCGATGCCTTAAGGACTATGCAGGCCAGCAGCATGCCTGGAAGCAGATCCAGCAGGCAGTTCACGACGCTGCCCGCAAGGGACCAGAAAAGCTTGGCCCAGCTGCTTTCAGGGATAAGCAGGAAATAATCCATGCTGGTATCCTCTTCAAGGGGGTTGCCCATCGCCCTGAAGAACACCAGGCCGCCAAGCACCATAGCCACCGGTTCTATAGATCTGCTGTCAGCGACGAATATCATGAACAGCACCACGGCTGCGGCCGCAGCCAGATAGGTGAAGCAGGTCTTGGTAAAATACCCGAGAGTTCCGAAGCGGAAGCGGTTGTAGATCGCTTTTGTGAAAAACACGCTGGCTCCGAAGCCGCTGTTGAGACCGTCTCTCTTCAGCTTCTCGCTCCTGTCCTTTTCCCTCTTGCGGGTCACAAAGAGAGAAGTGGTCTTCTGGTCGCTGACCTGCTCCAGCAGCGCAGCGGTTTCTTCCGACCTGGCCATTGCGTCCTCATAGAAATCCGCATGGATGTGGTAAACGATGTATATGAGCAGAACTGTTCCGCCTATAAAGAGCGCAGTGTATAGAAGAGCCCAGCCATATGAGCCGGCTATCATGGATCCAATAAAGCCGGTGATCCATCCCCAGAAGGGAATAAGCTTAAACCAGAAGGAGCTGAAGACCTTCACTGCAGCCTGTATATGTATCAGTCCGCTGAGCTTCCAGTAGGCGAAAAGCCCTGCTCCAAGGAGCCCGAGGAATGCATAGATCGCAAAGCGGAGCTTGTTCTTAAAGCCCGTATGGGTAGATGCCACGAGATAGAGCAGAAGCTGTATCAGCTTGCCCGCGATAAAGCTCAGACCAAAGCCCACGATAACGCCGATGGCTCCGGGCACGCTCATGCCCATGTTCAGGGTCAGATTCGGTATCTGTATGAACATGTAGATGGTCATGAATATGGCGGTGCCCATCTGGGTCATGAGCCTGAAAAGCAGCACTGACTGAGGCTTCATGGGTGAAGCAAAAAGCAGCGGCACATCCGCAGGCAGGAATATCCTGCTTCCGTTTTTATCAGCACTGACAGCCTGAAAGACCATTATGCCAAGAACGATGATCGCCGTTCCCACCTCGAAAAGCTGGGAGAGCTCTATGCCCAGATCCTTAAAAGGATAGTGCTGTTCGTCCTCCAGATACTCCTGCAGCTCCGGTGGAAGCTGCGCCTGCGCCTCCTCAGGAATCTGTATTTCCGCAGGGGTATCGACCACCTCGTCCGGATGCCTTTCATCATCGATATCCGCCATGGTTGCAGCGAAAAAGCCTATCAGGCCACCGATGGCCATGCAGGCTACGATGAATATAAGGACCCAGGTCTTGAAGAGCTTACGGATCTGATTTATAAGGCTGTGAGTTCCGTAATAGAGAAAAAGCCTCATTTTGACAGCCTCCCGAAGCCAAAGCCCCTCTTTTTGGGCGCTTCAGTTGCTTCATCAGAGCTTTCCGCCTCCTCGCTGTGACTCATGTCGTCCCTTTGCAGTCCTTCGGTCACGTCAAAGAAGAGCTGCTCCAGGGTCCTGCCGTCTGCATCCAGCTCGGGTTTTGTGATATTGCACATGATGCGGCCGCTTTGCATGATTATGGTCCTGTCCCAGAGCATGTCCACGCTGTCTATGATGTGGGTGCTCACCAAGAGGCAGCGGCCTTCGCTGCGCATCTCCTCGAACACGCCCTTCAGCTCCTTGATGGCGTGGGGATCCAGGCCTATCATGGGCTCGTCCAGCAGCAGATATTTAGGCTCGGGAAGCAGTCCCAGGCATATGTTGAGCTTCTGCTTCATACCCTTGGACAGCTCGTCTCCGAATTTCTTTCTTTTGTCTGAAAGTTCGAAACGGTCCAGCAGAGCATCGATGCGGGGCTTGTAGTCGATGAGCTTATATGCCCTTGCCAGAAATTCCATGTGCTCCGAGACCGTCAGATTCGGGTAGAGCGATGGCATTTCAGGTATGTAGCCCAGCAGTCTTCTTGCTTCGCTGGTTTTGTTCGGAAGGCCTTCGATCGTTATGTCGCCGTCATACTTCAGAAATCCTATGATGGATTTCATGATAGTGCTCTTGCCTGCGCCGTTGTGGCCCAGAAGCACTGTAACACTGCCGGGATCCAGAGAAAAGCTCAGGTCATTCGCCGCGAGATTCTTGCCGTAGCGCTTCGTTACGTGACTTACAGTTAACATTTCGATCCCTCAATACTCCTTTAATTTTTCTTCTATTTCTTGCCCAGCAGTCTGAACATGTTTTTCTTGTAATCCTCAACGCCGGGCTGGTTGAAGGGATTGACACCCTGCATGTAGCAGGAGATGCCACAGGCGATCTCATAGAAGAGCACCATTTCACCGAAGGTAGCCTCATCCGGACGATCGAGAACGATCTCCATCACGGGCACTCCGCCGCTGATGTGAGCTTCCATAGTACCCTTCTGGGCTGCCAGCAGGACCTCGTTCATATCCTTGCCTGCAACATAGTTGAGACCATCCTCGTTAGCTTCGGTAGCCTTTACTTCCATCTTTGCAGCGGGCTCCTCAAAACGGACCATACTCTCCTGAATTATAGGCTCTCCGTCCTGAATGAACTGGCCCAGGGAGTGAAGATCTGCTGTGATCTGGCAGCTGGCGGGGAAGATGCCTTTTCTTTCCTTGCCCTCGCTCTCGCCGTAGAGCTGCTTCCACCACTCAGCCATGAAGCGCATGGATTCTCCGGGATAGGACTGGATCTCCACGGTCTTGCCCTTGCGGTAGCCTGTCTCTCTTACGGCTGCATAGAGCAGTGCAGGATTGTCGGCTGTTTCTCTGTTGTATTCAGCCTGAGCCTTTGCTGCAGATTCCATCACCTTGTCGATATCTATGCCTGCTGCAGCCATGGGGAGCAGTCCTACGGGGGTAAGCACGCTGTAGCGGCCGCCTATTTCGTCGGGAACAACGAAAGTGCGGTAGCCGACTTCATCAGCCAGCCCCTTAAGCACGCCTCTTGCCTTGTCGGTAGTTGCGATGATGCGCTTTTTGCATTCCTCTGAGCTGTAGCGGCTGTACATGTATTCGCGTACGATGCGGAAGCCCAGAGCCGGTTCCAGAGTGGTGCCGGACTTGGAGATGACGTTCACATAGACGCTCTTGCCTTCGCAGAGGCGGAGCACCTGATAGATATCGAAGGCATCCAGGCCATTGCCCAGGAAATAGATCTCGGGATTGCCCGGCTCCTGATTGTGGCGTGAGCTCTTGAGCATTTCGATAGCAGCTCTTGCGCCGAGATAGGAACCGCCGATACCGATGACTATCAGCACCTGGGCGTTCTCTCTTATTTCGGAAGCGACAGCCTTTACAGCTTTGTATTCTTCAGTCTTAGTGTATTCTGCGGGCAGCTCCATCCAGCCTGTGAACTCGGAGCCTGCGCCGCTCTTGGCCTTAAGTGTCTTAAGCGCTTCAAGAGCTTCTGCCATGGTCTTTTCTTCAGGCTTACCTGCGCCTTCATAGTTAAACTTTATCATTTTATCCTCCTTGTTAAAACGGGCTGTAAGTGCAAAATAAGCCCGTATAATTTCCTTCTGTTAACGATTATCCGGTGATCAACATTTTCCGGTGTTTAGGCCAGCGCCGCGATGGCGGCCCCGGTTATTCCGGCCTGATCCACCTGCATTATGCGGCAGTCTATGCCAAGCTCCCCGCTGATGTATTCTCCGATCAGCCCGTTGATGCTTTCCTTATATCCCGGAGCATGATCATAGGTCCCGCCTTCTATGCAGATCCAGACCGGGCCGCCCTTTTCAGCAGCAAGTGCAGCTGCAGGAGACATGGAGACGACGCCCCTCAGCATGGAAACGATAAATATCGCAGCCCTGTCGTAAATAATTCTGTAGACCGCATCCCTTACGGACTGCCCGTCCGCCTTTCCATCCGCCGTTACGCCTTCCTTCAGCGCCGCTTCGGTGCACATGTCGACCAGCATGGCCAGATATTTTCCGCCCACCTGTTTTCCGGTAAGGTGCTCTCCTCTGTTGTCGCTTTCTTCATCGAGTATTACGTCGAAAACGCCTCGTTCAAAGGCGCGGAAGAGCTCCCACTCTATGTTGATTATCTCTCCATCCCAGACGCAGCAGCAGTTGGACCCCGTGCCCGCGATCACAGCTGCAGCAAGGCTTTCGGGATCTTCAAGTCTGGCTGCTGCAGACAGGAAGACTGCAGTGGTATCGTTGATTATAGTAAAGCGGCGGGGCTTCAGGCCTCTTGCTACAAGGACCTTGTTGATCTCCTCGCCCAGCACCAGACCTGTGGCATCGGGTACGGAAAGACCCTTCGAAAGGCTCACGATCTTAGCATCGCCTCCGGGGAGTATCTCAGCCTGGTAGGAGAACACAAAGCCCACATCTTCTATGTCGTAGCCTGCGATGCGGTCTGCCAGCCAGCTGAAGAAATAATCCTTTTCCAGTCTGCCGCTCTCGATCTTCTCCTGGCTGAAGGAGCTGATGACCGGCTCGCAGTTTTCGTCGAAGCGGACCACGGCCAGCCTTATATTCGTGCCGCCGAAATCCACTGCGAGGACTTCCTTAGTATCCCTTGGGATCTCAGGAACGCTCAGTCTGGAGCGCAATGGCTGCAGCATCGAAGCCTTCCCGGTAAGAGCTGCCGTCAGATCCTCCGAAAACAGCTTACCGAAATGCGGGATCACATCCTTTTCCGAGTACATTCCTTTGCTTTTCATAAATTCTACAATATCCATAATTTCAACCCTTTCCGTTGACATTACAGTTGTTTCCCTAAAAAAATATTTTATCGTATACCAGAGCGGTTATCAACAAAAGACCGATATTTTCTTCACAAAAAGAGAGCTCCGGAAAGGGTCCGGAACTCTCCTGATTTGTGAATCAAGGAACTGTAAAACTCACAACGAAGCTATTCTATGGTGATCAGCTCGTACTCTCTGGTGCCGAGGCCAAGCTCAGCAGCAGCCTCAACGGTGTGTATACCGTGGCGGGTTTCGATGCGCTCTATCAGAGCCGCCTTGCCCGGGTCATCAGACTTATATACCAGATCCACGCAGGCCTGATCGATAGCCACGGGATCCAGAGAAGCCAGTATGCCCACGTCAGCCATGCAGGGATCCTCCGCCTTGGAAACGCAGTCGCAGTCCACGGAAAGGTTCTTCATAACATTGATGAATACGCTGTTGCCCTTGAAGTAACGGGTAACAGCAGTTGCCGCATCTGCCATGGATTCCAGGAATCCGTCCTGCTCTGCCAGATTGCTCCAGAGTATCTTCTGATCTTCAGTAAAGCCTGCGGAATGGATTATGGACTTGCCTGCAGAGCTGGCGCAGCCTATGGACAGCTGCTTGAGCGCTCCGCCGAAGCCTCCCATGGGGTGGCCCTTGAAGTGAGAGAATACCAGCAGAGAATCGTAATTTGCGATATTCTTGCCAAGCAGATCCCTCTTGATGCGCTTGCCGTAGGGGATCTCGATCTCCAGATCCGGACCCTCTGCGTCCATCAGGTCGAAGGTGAAATACCTTTCCCAGCCATGCTTTTTGATCAGCTCGATATGCTTGTAGGTGTAGTTTCTGGCGCCTTCATATGCGGTGTTGCATTCCACAACGGTGCCCTTTACGCGCTCTACCAGGGGCTTGACCCATTCCGGTCCCAGATAGTTCTGGTTGCCGTCCTCGCCCGAATGAAGCTTTACAGCCACCTTGCCGGGCAGCTCCTTGCCCAGGACATCATAGATCTTCACGATGTTCTCAGGAGTGATCTCCTTAATGAAATATACCTTTGCTTTTTCCATATTATCCTCCTTCAGAGAGTTTTCTGACAGCATTCCATGCTATCGTTCGGTTACGTTTTTACCTGTGATGTGTTCGGGCACCAGAGCAAAAAGCAGGGTACCGGGGCCGGAATGCTCCAGCTCATAGGCTATATAGTCCTCGTCGTTTGTGAACTTATAGCAGAGCTTTCTGGAGATCTCATATGTAGTCTCCCTGTCTTCTATGAATTCTATTCGGCCGAAGACCACCACGCTCTTAAAGCGCAGATACCACTCGCCCTCCTCCTGATGTCCTGTGAAGACGCAGAAGCTGGCCTTGTCGCAAGCCTTCATGGCATCGATTTTGTGGCCCTTCTTTCCTCCGTGGAAATAGATCTTCTCGTCTTCTTCATTGTAGTAATGATTGATAGGAATGCCGTAGGGATAGCCCTCGTCGCCGAGAACCGACAGAACGCCCCTCTTTTCGCTTTTAAGAAGCTCTATGCATTCCTCTGCAGGCATCACCTGCTTTATCCTTGCAACTTCCCTGAACATTTCCCTTCTCCCGAATTACTTTGTAAGAATATCTACATAGAAATCCCAGAATGCGTCCGCATCGATATCAAGTACGATCTGTGCCTTCTTAAGACCTACAGGCATGCCCTTTCCTGTCTCCATGTCGTTGTGCTGATGCTGTCCCCAGCTTACCACGCGGCCGGAATTTAATCCCTTGCGGTCATCGACGGTTATGTAGCGGGTCTCAACGCGGGTAGCCAGCTCCGGCTTCATGAAGATGGCGGGGACCACCACGTCCCATACATAGTTGGCGCCTTCATCGTTGAAGGTGCGTTCAGCGGTGAGCATGAACTCGGAGACCTTGTTTCCTCTCTTCTCAGCCAGTCTGTCGTATATCTTCTGGGTCAGAATTATCTTGTGGGCGAGGTCGTCAGGTACTACGATCTGGCTCTTCCAATTGGCAGCCAGACATTTCTTTATTGCGATGGTATCGTAGAACCAGTTGATCTCCGCTGCGGGGGTAGCGTTTCCGGGGATGTCGATGTCGCCGCCCATATAGATGATGCCCGCTGCATCATCAGCGATGGTGGGGTCTTTTTGCAGAGCCTTGTAGACATTGATGGCAGCTCCCACGGCCATGATGGTGACCTCTCCGGGATACTTGTGGACCTGCTCGATCATGAAGTCCCAGGCGGTCTGCTCCTGAGCGCGGGTCTGAGGATAGCCATAGAGAGGCTCCTTGGTCAGATGCAGATAATCCTTGGAACGCTTGGAAAGATCGAAGTAATCGTTAGTCTCGAAATCCCAGTAAGCGCCGCAGTAGTAGGGAGTGCCGAATTCCTTCTCCTCTTCCCTCATGTCGCGGAAACCGTCGGTGGGTTCATCGCTTCCCATGTAGACCTTGATGTCCGGACGGCCGATAAGCTCAAGCTGGCGGAGCGCTGAAGTAGTGCCTTCGGGCACGAATACGTTGCCGCCTACGATGGTGACGCCGAGCAACTCCAGCTTGCCGAGAGTATCAGCCTGAGCAAGCATGAACATGGCAATAGCGTCATCGTTTAAATATGCCATATCTGAATCGAATATAACTTTTCTTGCCATAATATCTATCCCTTTCTGCGTTCAGATAAACAGCCGTGCACGCGGCCGGTTGATACAGTTTACATATAAATAATACACTAAAACGAGCGGTTCGTCATCAGGCTTTTTGATAGTCCTCTTGCATAAATCAGAAGCAATGCGGCGGAAGCTGTGCTATTATGTATAAAAGGCTTAAAGCCGGGAGGATAAAAATGTCTGTAAGAACCGATGAGATGAGAAGCGGATTTAAGGCTTCGGATGATATACGCGACGCCGGACTGACTACGCCGGAGGATATTCTGAGGATCGATGATATAGTTTACGGTCCATTTGAAGATTGGCAGAAGCTGGATGTATACAGGCCTAAAGGGACTGCGGATCTGCGGCTGCCGGTCATTGTGAGCGTCCACGGCGGCGGCTGGGCTTACGGAGACAAGGAGCGCTACCAGTACTACTGCATGAGCCTGGCTCAGCAAGGTTTTGCGGTGGTGAATTTCACCTACAGGCTGGCGCCGGAGTTCAGCTTCCCCGCCATGCTGGAGGATACCTGCACTGTATTCGACTGGGTGCTGGACAATGCGGGGCGCTATGCTTTTGATACAGAACGGGTATTTGGTGTGGGCGATTCCGCAGGAGGGCATCTGCTTGCGCTTTACTGCTGCCTCTGCACAAATAAAGGGTATGCAACGCGATATAGCTTCAAGCCGGAGGAAGGCTTCTGTCCCACCGCGGTGGCTCTCAACTGCGGCAAATACAGCTTCGCACAGGAGGAATTTGCGCCTGACACGCTGATGGCTGATGTTTTCGGCAGGACACCGACTGCAGAGGAAGCGGAGCTCATGCAGGTGCTGCCCCATGTGACATCGGACTTCCCGCCGGCCTTTGTGATGACCGGCACCGGAGATTTCCTGAAGGAGGATGCACTTGAGATGACCCAAAGGCTTGCATCGCTTGATGTACCCTGCATCTACAGACTCTATGGCAGCAGTGAAAACAAGCTGGGCCATGTGTTCCACTGCAATATGCGCCTTGAGGACGGCGCGAAAGCAAATAAGGACGAATGCGATTTCTTCAAATCCTTCTGCAAAGCATGATCTGTCAAGCAAAAGCGGCTCCCCTAAGGGAAGCCGCTTTTTTGTATTTTGGGCGCTTTATTATCTCAGTATTTTTTCAGGAGCATGAGCGTAAATGATCCTTTCCGGATGGAAGGAATGCAGCAGCTCCCAGTCCTTTTCCAAAGCTTCGTTATTTTCATATGCCCCGATAAACTCGAAGGGTTCCAGATCTCCTGTCAGGCAGTCGCCATTGTCCAGGACCAGCGAAATGCTGTCGGGACTGTGGCTCGGGGTATGGATCACCTCCCCGCAGATCCCAAGACCCGCCAGAAAGCTCCGGCTCTCCCGGCACGAGATCACTGTTGCCTCCGATTCGTCTATTTTCACAAAAGGAAGCCGGTCTCTTTCAAAAATTCCATCGGAAAAGTGGACCTGATCCTTCTGAACATCCACAAGCAGAAGCTTTACGCCCTGCTTCATCAGGTCTCCTATCAGACCCATATGATCCGGATGGTAATGAGTGGCCAGTACATATTCAATGTCCTGCACCCTTATCCCCTGTTGCTTTATGGCGCGGTAAAATGCAGGCAGCGTACCGGCATAGTCAGTATCCACCAACAAAGCTCCTCCGCTGCCCCGAATGAAAAAAGTATTGGTATTGCCGTATCTCAATCTGATCATCTGCATCATTACACTAAACGCATTATTAAGGCAGAATAAACTGCACCACAAGGCCGGATAAAGCGCAGACAACCAGCGCCAGAGCTTCCCCTATGAAAAAGCCTTTGATATGGAACCAGTAATCGTGATAATCGCTTACCATATCCTCTGTCCCTCTGAAAACAAAATACGGATCATGACAGAACCAGATAATATCGAGCACTACCGCATCCCAAAGATTGACTATGGTCCACAGAAGAAAGCCGCCGCCAAAGGCTTCAGCGAATGTCCTGCAGCCATTCACATAACGCAGCAGCAGACTGAGTATTATTACAAACAATATGGATGCGCCTGCTTTTGCCGAGATCTTGTTCTTCCGGGTCGGGACCTTGCCTTTATACTCATCCAGGGACATGACTCTCTCCTGTATCCGGGGAGGATAGTTGTAAAGAGTTTTGATCGGTTCTCTTGACATCAGATAGACCATCAGTGTAAAAAGCAGGCACAAAACAGCGCTTTCTATTGCAATTATCATCTATCACACCTCAATTCAGTTGATCTCAAATCAGATCGGACTGTTACTGAGCATCAGAAAACCATCCGGATAAGAAGCATATATCATAGTTCCGATCGTTTTACTGAACTTCCTTCCGATAGTTTTCATTATACACCAGGGCTCGGAATCATTCAACAGAATGCATGCCGGTCACAGGCTTTTAGCCCAG
>JAFRWH010000354.1 GCA_017438085.1 Bacillota bacterium | reverse complement strand
TGACAGGCTGCTGCTCACAAAGTATAACCGCGGATACGCAAATTATGCCCTTGTGGCGGGCTTTACCGAGTTCGGCGAAACTCTTGAGGAGACCGTTCAGCGGGAAGTCATGGAGGAGACCGGACTCAAGGTCAAAAATATCCGCTATTATAAGTCCCAGCCCTGGGGCATCGCCCTGGATCTGCTGGTGGGCTTCATCTGCGATGTTGACGGAGATGACACCATACACATCGACAACCAGGAGCTTAAGCTGGGCGCCTGGATACCAAGGGAAGAGATACAGCTTCAGCCCCTTAAGATCAGCCTCACCGGCGAAATGATGCAGATGTTCAAAGAGGGCAGGATCTAAGAAATAATACAATAAAAGCAGAAGAGCAATACCGCATCGGTATTGCTCTTTTTTCTATTTTTTACCGTGATACTGGTAATAGCAGCTTTTCAGGTTTCCGTTGAAGAGCTTGCGGCGGCGGTCTGCGGGGCGACCGAACTTGGTCTCGAAGCTTTCGTCAGCGGTTATAAGGAAGATGGACCAGCCTGGGTTTTCGCGGCTGAAGTTTTTCAGCGTTTTGTAGATCGCATCGATCTCCTCCTGCTCCCCTATGCGCTGTCCATAGGGAGGATTGGTGATTATTACGCCGTGGTCTTCTTTCTGCGTGGATCCTGTGGTCTTATTCTGTGTTCCCGGGGCATCCCATGGATGCTTTTTAAGCGTGCTTTGAATGGCTCCCGTGTGGAACTCTATATAGTCCAGAACGCCGGCCTCCAGCGCGTTTTCCCTGGCTGCATGAATGGTTTTGGGGTCTATATCGTAGGCTCTGATGCGAAGGGCGGGTGTGTCGGCATCATCTGACTTTGAGGCGCCGGCCTTTGCAGCGTCATTCTCTGTACTGTCAGCTTTGCAGCCGGTTGCTCCGCTGCTGAAACGTGTTATCTCTCCAGCTTTCTGTTCTTCGGTTTTTATGGCTTCAAAGGCCTTCTTTCGCTCCTCCTTCCAGAGTTCCTTGGGAATTCGCTCCCAATCTTCGCTGGCAAAGCTTCTGGAAAGCCCCGGGGCGATGTTCAGCGCTATCATGGCGGCTTCGATTGGAATTGTTCCGCTGCCGCACATGGGATCCACCAGAAGCCGGCTGGGCTTGTAGAAGCTCAGCATTATCATGGCTGCAGCCAGGGTCTCCTTGATGGGCGCTGCAACGGCAGCGACTCTGTAGCCCCGCTTATGCAGGCCTTCGCCTGAGGTATCTATCATAAGGGTCACTTCGTCCTTCAGGAACTGAAAGCGTACTGTGTAGTCTGCGCCTGTCTCCGGAAGAGTCTCAAGTCCGTAAAACTCGCCGAGCCTTTTGACCATTGCCTTTTTTATTATCGACTGGCATGCGGGAACGCTGTGCAGCACTGATTTTACGGAGCTCCCTATAACAGTGAATCTTCCGTCTGAGGGTATCCATTCCTCCCAGGGCAGGACGGCAGTCTGCTGAAAAAGTTCTTCAAAGCTCGAGGCATTGAATTCTGCCATCTTAAGGTAGACTCTGTCGGCGCAGCGCAGCCAAAGGTTGGAGCGCACTATGCCTCTTTCATCAGCCATATAGCTGATGCGTCCGTCACGGGAATCCGTTATCTTATATCCGAGTTCTTCAACTTCTCTTTTTACCACAGCTTCCAGTCCGAAGGTGGCGCTGGCGATAAGCTCAAGACGTGTCATTTTGTTTCCTCCTGATGAGAGCGAAATTACCGCCTTTAGAATATATGCAAGGCGGATGCTTGGCAAGGGATTTTTGTGCTTTACGCATAAGTTCGTTGAAACAGAGGACTGTTTAACATATAATTAATTAGTTATATCTGAGATCTGAAGAGAGACTTTTAATGGATATTATAAAATTCGGCATAGAAAAGGGACTTTACCCATACATGGAGCGCAAAAAAGGCAACCGGGTGCGCTATTTCACGGAGGAACTCAAACAGACCGCTGAGTTTCCCCCTTATCTTATGAAGCAGCTGCAAAAAGAAAAGCTCGGAAAGCTGCTTAAGCACTGCGCAGAGCAAGTGCCGGCCTATGCCTATCTTAACACGCCGGAAATCCTGGCAGAGATAGAACAGGACCCGAAAAAGGTCCTGAAGGAAAGAGTGCCTCTCCTTGGAAAGCAGCAGTTCAAGGCCGATCCGGAAAGCTATATCGCGCAGGATTTTCCAAAGGATAAGCTCATAAAGAACATCACCGGAGGATCCACCTCGGAGCCCCTGAATTTTTTCATGAGCCGCTATCAGGTGGAGCATTACGAAGCGGCGCGCTTCAGGGGATTGTCCTGGAACGGCATCAGCTACGGGAGCCGCAGCATCATGGTCTGGGGCAACCAGTACGAGCTATCCGCCCAGGCGCAGAAGAAGATAGCTCTTAAGGATCAGCTTCTGAAAAACCGCAAGATGATCAGCTGCTTCGGGCTGCATAAGGATCAGATGGGTGGATATGTGGAGCTTCTCAACAGCTACAAGCCCGAGTTTCTCTATGGCTACTCCGGCGGACTGGCTGCTTTTGCCCAGCTGCTGAAGGAATACGGAGCGGATAAGCTGAAGATAAAGCTTAAGGCAGTGCTTGCAACCTCCGAGACCCTGTTTGACTGGCAGAGGGAGCTCATCAAAGAGGTCTTTGATTGCCCCGTGCTTGCGGAATATGGCGCAAGGGATGCCGGAATACTGGCTTTTTCCTGCCCCTGCGGACATTCCCATGTGACAGCGGAAAATGCATATTTTGAGATCCTGGATCCTGTAAGCTATGAACCTGTGGAACCCGGGACACCCGGAATACTGGCTGTTACCGATCTTAATGCGGAGGCTCAGCCGAGGCTGCGCTGGCTGCTGGGTGATACACTGGTTATGGAGCCCGAGGAGCGCTCTTCGGAGCTTTCAAAGGAATGCGGCATAGCTCTTCCCATACTCAGAAAGGTCGAGGGCAGGGAGGATGCAATACTTCTGGCAACAGACGGCAGCCTGGTTCACGGAGATATCATCTCTGCGGCAGCAAGAGACCGCATACGTATAAGACAGGCCCGCTTCATACAGCACACTCCAATGACTGCAACACTGATGCTGTCAGGGGACGTTGATGAAGTTCTGGGTCAGGAGTTCATAGATCAGATTAAGCTGCGGCTTGGCGCGGACATGCAGAT
>JAFRWH010000353.1 GCA_017438085.1 Bacillota bacterium | reverse complement strand
TCATCTCTCTGGCCTGCAGCCTTGCGGTATCCGTTATTTCGGTGCCGGAAAGCAGACGCGCGAGTTCCTCTACGCGCTCAGCTTCGTCGAGGGGCACCACTGTGGTGCTGGTGCTTATCTCATCGCTGGTCTTTTCTATGCGGTAGGGGTGGTCGCCAAGAGCTGCGATTTGGGGCAGGTGAGTGATGCAGATTATCTGATGGTCCTTTGATATGGCCTTCAGTTTGTTTCCTACTATTCCTGCTGTAGCCCCCGAAATACCACTGTCGATCTCATCGAATATCATGGTTGGTATGCGGTCCAGTTCACCGAGGATGCTCTTAAGGGCAAGCATGATGCGGGAAAGCTCGCCGCCGCTGGCGATCTTTGCAAGCGGCTTATGGGCTTCGCCTTTATTTGTAGTGATGAGGAATTCAATCTTGTCAGATCCTTTTTCGGACGGCGAACTGCTTTCGATCGATACTTTGAAATCCGCATTGCGGAAATTCAGCTCTGCAAGCTCTTTGTTTACAGCCCGGCACAGAAGCAAAGCAGTCTTCTGACGCTCCTGAGTAAGCTTTCCTGCATAACCGCTGTAACGGCTGAAGCTCTCGGATATCATTTTCTCCAGCTGCGAGACCCTTTCTTCTGCATTTTCAGCTGTTTTAAGCTTCTCTTCCGCCTCTTCGGCATAGGCAAGGACCGCTTCTATGCTTCCGCCGTAGCGCTTTTTCATGGAATTGACTGTTTCCAGCCTCTCTATGGCCATGTTCAGCTCTTCGGGCTCGAAGTTGATGGAATCCCTGAGCTTTCTTATGGAAGAATTGAGATCGTCAAGTTTATAATATGCATCGCTGACGGCTTCGGATATGGCCTTGATGTCGGCGGAAAAGTCCTCGACTGAGCCGAGCTGATCCATTGCATGGCCAAGAGGGCTCATAGCATCCATATCATTGTCTCCGCCGTATATCGCCTCATAAGCCTGGGAGAGGGCGGAGTAGATGCTTTCGCTGTTCTGCATCAGCCTTACCCGTTCCTCCAGCTCCTGATCCTCGCCGATGGCAAGGCCCGCAGCCCGGATCTCACCAAGCTCAAAGCTCAGGAGCTCCTTCTGACGACGGGTCTCAGCTATGCTTTTGCGAAGCTTCATGAGTTCTCCGGAAGCTGAAACATATTCCTTATAAGCACCCGAAACAAGGCCCTTGAGCTCAGAAAGAGCAGGGCCGCCGTAAAGATCCAGTATATCTGTATGGTTCTCCGGGTCAAGCAGGTTCTGGTTGTCGTACTGGCCGTGTATGTCCGCAAGATTTCTGCAGAGTCTGTTCAGAACGGATAGGGGGACCATGCTCCCGTTGATCCTGCAAAGGCTTCTTCCCTGGGAACTTATGTCCCTCTGGAGTATCAGCATGCCTTCATCTTCGACTCCCGCATCCTCAAGAATGCCGGAAACAGCGGCGTCCTCAGGATCCAGCGCCATGCTGATCACAGCCTTGTCCTCACCGGTGCGTATGTAATCCGTATCTGCCCGTGCACCCAGCGCCATGCTTATTGCTTCGATTATAATGGACTTTCCTGCACCTGTTTCGCCGGTGATTATATTCAGTCCCGGCTTGAGATCCAGGCTCAGCTCCTTTATAATTGCGAAGTTTTTGATTGAAATATGTTCGATCATTTTGAATTATCCGATGTACGAATTAAGTTTTTCAACTATACTCTGGACATGATCCTCGCCGTCCACCACAAGGAATATGGTGTTGTCTCCTGCGATGGACCCCAGTATATCCTGGAATTTGGCAGAGTCTATAGCTTCCGCCGCGGCGTTGGCACAGCCGCTCAGAGTGTTCACAACTATCAGATTTCCTGATGATTTTATGCTCTGTACGGTCTGGCTTAGTATTCTGGAGAAGCGGTCGCTCATGCGTGTCTCGGGGACCGGCGGAACACTGTAGCAACTCTTGCCTCCGGCTCTTGGGATCTTCACCAGCTTAAGTTCTTTGATATCTCTGGAAACGGTGGCCTGAGTCACCTCAAAGCCTTCTTTTACCAGCAGTTCCGCCAGCTGCTGCTGGGTCTGGACCGGCTGTTCTGCTATGATCTGCAGTATCTTTTCTCTTCTGCTGTAGCTCATATCTCGCTCCTTGAATAAAAATGCATCATTTTAATTAAGTATACCACTATTTCTATATTTTGGAATGCTTTTTTTAGTGCAATATGGCTTTTTTGTGCTATACTGTTTGCGAGCAAATGTTTGCTGTTTTTAGCGTACGGAAAAGAGGCTCTTTTGAGGATTTTAGGCATAGACCCGGGCTACGCAATAATGGGCTACGGGATACTGGAGAAAAACTGAAGCAGTCTTAAACTGGTGGATGTGGGCGCGGTAACCACGGATAAGGACATGGACATGTCCGACCGTCTTAAGGTGCTTTATTCGTCTCTCATGGAGATAATCGCCGAGTATCAGCCGGAAGAGGTGGCTATAGAAGAGCTGTACTTCAACACCAACGCCAAGACAGTTATTTTTGTGGGAGAAGCAAGAGGCGTTGCCATACTTGCATGCGCCAACAGTGGTCTTCCTATTTTTGAATACACTCCGCTTCAGATAAAGACCTCGGTAACGGGAAACGGCAGAGCGGAAAAGAAGCAGGTCCAGAGCATGGTAAAGCTGCTGCTTGGAATGGACGAGATCATAAAGCCCGATGATGCGGCAGATGCAGTGGCTGCGGCCATTTGTCACGCCAAATCCGGTACAGCCATGAAGCGGCTTAAGGAATTAAAAGCCCGCCAGAGGCGCTGAGAGCCTTTCTGGAGCGCGAAAGCATATTAACAGGAGATTTATATGATCCACTTTATAAAAGGCGTTGTAACGGACAGTTTCGCCGGCATGATAGTTCTGGAATGCGGCGGCATAGGCTATGAGATCAATGTTCCTGCCAACAGCCCGGCTTATCTTAAGGCCGGGACCGGAGAGACCGTGTGCATTTATACGGCAATGCTGGTCAGGGAAGACGATGTCAGCCTCTACGGTTTTGCAGACAGAGACAGCCTTGCCATGTTCAGAATGCTGCTGACAGTCTCGGGCGTAGGAGGAAAGGCAGCCCTGGCCATCCTTTCTTCCATGACACTGAAGCAGCTGGTGCAGGCCATTGCATACGGCGATGATGCATCCATAACCAAGGCTCCCGGCGTGGGCAAAAAGACCGCCCAGAGAGTTGTCATAGACCTCAAGGACAAGGTCAAGATATTCGAGACTCTCGCCTCCGATATCAGCGCGCCTCAGCCGGAGAAGGGCAGCAACAGAGATGCGGCAGCCAAGGCTCTTATGGCGCTCGGTTTCTCCAGGACTGAAGCTATGGAGGCCATGGCATCGGTACCCGATGGCGATTACAGCACCGAAGAATATGTAAGACTGGCACTCAGAGCCAGAAATCAGAGGTAATTATGGCATACGAACAGAGGATAACAGATGCTGAACTGATGCAGGATGAGGAGCTGCTCGAAAAATCCATACGCCCCAAGCGCATGGAGGATTATATAGGGCAGAAGGGCGTCACAGATCAGCTGAAAATATATATAGAAGCTGCCAAAATGCGAGGCGAGACACTGGATCATGTGCTGTTTTTCGGGCCTCCGGGCCTTGGAAAGACCACGCTTGCCGGCATCATAGCCAACGAGATGGGTGTAGAGCTTAAGATCAGTGCCGGTCCTGCTATAACCAGGCAGGGAGATCTTGCCGCCATTTTAAGCAATCTCGGGGAAGGGGACGTGCTCTTTATAGACGAGATCCACCGCCTGAGCCGCAATGTGGAGGAAACTCTGTACTCTGCCATGGAGGACTTCGCAATCGACATCGTAATGGGCAAGGGGCCTATGGCAGAGACCTTAAGGCTCGGACTTCCGCACTTCACTCTTATAGGGGCTACAACCAGATCCGGCAGTCTTTCGGCGCCTCTGAGGGACCGCTTCGGCGTTCTTGCAAAATTCGACCTTTACAGTAACGAGGAACTGTGCCAGATAATCAAGCGCACTGCAGGAATACTGGGGATAGAGATAGACGATGCATCTACTATGGAGCTTGCCAAGAGATCCCGAGGAACTCCGCGTGTGGCCAACAGGATGCTGAAGAGAGTGCGCGATTTCTCCCAGGTTAAATATAATGGTAACATAAATGTTGATATCGTAAACTCGACTCTGAATGCGCTCGGAGTGGACGAACTCGGGCTGGATGACCTCGACCGCCGCATACTGAGGCTTATTATCGAGAGCTTCCAGGGCGGTCCTGTGGGAATAGACACCATAGCCGCATCCCTGGGCGAGGAACGCATCACTTTAGAGGATATGTACGAGCCTTATCTTATGCAGCTTGGCATGCTCCACAGGACTCCGAAGGGCAGGATAGTGACTGCAAAGGCCTATTCGCATCTGGGCCTTCCTGTGCCTGATTACATGAAGCCGGGCAGCGTTTCGGCCGAAGCAGCTGAAGACAGCGAGGAGCAGATGAAGCTATGGTAAAGGGATTCTTAAAGAAAACTTCGGTCTTCACTCTAATATTCTGTTTGATTCTTGGGGCTTTCGGGCAGCTTTGCTTTGCCGAAGATCCCGATCCTGAAACGACCGGCACTACCGAAGCTGCCATCGTTGCCGAAAGCATAGAATATCCTTCCGGAATGGACGGCCAGTGGATGCGCATTGGGATCCAGTGGGGTGACAATGCAGTTGAGAGCGTAGAGCTTTACTGCAAGGATGGCTTTTATGTCGGTCAGGTAGACAGAAAAGCAGTCAACAATACCTTCATTCTTGACAGAGAACTGACTGCAGAGATCGATGGGGTGACAAGCCTCAGTCTGAACCCGGGAGATTATCCCAATGGAACTGTATTTTTAAGCAAAGGACAGGATCCGGCGACCAGAAATGTAAGGATAAACGGCAATAACTACCGCGATGGTTTCATTTTCTATACAAACGAAGCACAAAAGATCCATCCCATAAGCTATCTTACTCTGGAACACTATGTCTGGGGAGTTGTGGGCAACGAAATGGGCTACAATTACCCGATCGAAGCCCTGAAAGCTCAGGCTCTCACCGCCAGGTCCTATGCTCTGACTCATCTGAATCATCACTGGACTACGGGTTTTGACCT
>JAFRWH010000352.1 GCA_017438085.1 Bacillota bacterium | reverse complement strand
TGCGACCGCAGGTTCGGACCGGAGCATCCGGACACGCTTTCGGCCATGGCCGCCATGGCCAGCATATACAGCGATCTTCAGGACTACGGCAAGGCTGCCGAGATCGCGGAAAAGGTGCTGGACGCCCGCAGGAGGACGCTCGGAGAAGAGCATCCGAGCACACTTACCACGCTTGGAAATCTGGCCTTTTATTACGGAAAGCTGGGCAATGACAAGCGCTCCGTGGAGCTCAAGGAGGCTGCTTTCCAGGGCACAAAGAAGAGGCTTGGGCCGGAGCATCCCACTACGCTTACGCAGATGAGCAATCTGGCTTTCGGCTACGCAAAGCTGGGAGATCATCAGAAGGCCGTGGATCTGCAGACCAAGACCTACCAGCTGTACAGCAAGGTATACGGGCCGGAGCACAGCAAGACTGTAAGGCAGCTTTCGCAGCTGGCGATCTATTACAACAAGCTGAAGGACTACAAGACCGCGGAGCTTCTTTCGCGCGAGGTCTACAAGATACAGTGCAGCACCCTGGGCGAGATGCACAGGGAGACGCTCACGACCCTTTACAATATTGGGTTCCTGCTCGGCCAGCAGGGCAAAAGGCTCAAGGCCCACAAGGTGATGCAGGACGTCTATGACAGCTGCCGCCGGGCCTTCGGCGAAAACGACCCCGATACTGTTGCGGCAAAAAAACAAGCCGACAAACTCAAACTCTGGTAACCTTAGACCCGACCCCCCGGCCCGCATCAGGGCGCATCAAGGCGCATCAGGGGGACGGTTCTTCCGATGCCGAAGAAACGCCCGGGCCGGCACTCGGGGACGGTTCTTTGGTGCTGGCACTTATGGACGGTTCTCAGGTGCCAACTTCACAAACTAACAAAGGGGACAGTTCTTTATGCTGAAAATGCATAGGGGACGGTCCTCTTTTTATTGCGCTTTTAGGCGGCTGGAACAACAAAGGGCTCTGTAAGAAATGTTGGGGTGGTGCCTACTTCAACTGAGGAACAGAGCCTTTTTCTTTTGAAAAAATCGTTTCTCAAAGCACCTTTTTCATCGGTCAGATATTAACTTAGCAGCTTTGCCGTATGCAAAACATCGCATGCGTTTGCGAAAACCTAATGCTACTGTAGCTCAATGCATTATTTAGTTTGACGCTTGGCATATGGCTACGCTTCGTTTAACATTATACACAAAATCCGCTGCCGAAACCTCTTAAATCTCGGCATTCCGAAAGATATTCTTTTAAGCACCTTTATCCTGTTGTTGCACCCTTCCGTAAATCCGTTGGTATACGGCAATTCTACAGAGTTGAGGATCTCTTTGCTCCAGTTCGCAAACGTCTGTGCCACTGCTGTAAACTCCGGCAGCTGGCTCATGTGCACCTGCAGGAACCAGCTTTGGAGTATCTTTGCTGCTTCAGCTCGCTTCTCACAATGCCGAAACCGTTGGAATTCACGCTTAAGTTCGTAGGCGACCTTTAGTTTAGGCGAATATTCGAACATCGTCTGCACTCTGGAATACTCATCGGCCTTCAGTTTTGCAGGATCTTTAAGAAGAAGCTTTCTGCTTCTTTTGAAGTACAGCCGCCAGTCCTTTCCAAGCCGTTTCTGCTCAGCTATCCTTATCTTTTCCAACGCAAAATCTATCTGCCTTAGATAGTGATACCTGTCTATGATGATCGTCGCCTTTGGAAACATCAGCCTCATTGTCGGTCTGTAACTTCCGGACATATCCATTACTATGTATTTGACATTTGATCTGTCCCTGAACTGACTGAAATACCCGATCAGTTCCTCCTGTGTCCTTGTAGGAAGCACATCAAACAACTTGCGGCTTTTGAGGTCTGTGAGTATACACTGAAAGCGTTCGCCGTCAGCGTTTCCTCTGAACTCATCTATACTAAGCACTTCAGGCAATTTCACCGGGTGGTGCTTTACAGTATTGAGCACCTGCGACGCTGTTTGAGGCGCCATGTTGTGAGCCCTGGCTATATCCTTAATTGACCGGCATTCTCTGAATGAGTCCATAAGGGATAGAAACACCCGATTTGTGAACCTTTTATACCTGGGCAGGAAATCTATATCCTCGTAGAACTTTTTGCCGCAGGAAGGGCATATATGGCGTCTTTTACGTATATGCAGGATGACTCTGCAGCCTCCTGAAGGAAGGTCTTTGACCAGCTGCGTTCTGTAGTCATGGATCTTACTTGTGGGACATCCACATTCCGGACAAATATGTATCCGCTGCTTCATCGTCAGATAAATATGCTTCTCCCGGTGAATATTTTCAAACTTTGTCACATTTACATCTTTAAATCCGAGCACTTTTTCGATAAGATAGCTGTAGAGCATTTGGACATGGCCTCCTTAGGGTTTTGTGTGGTAGCTTTATTCTAACCGATGGCGATTCCATTTGCTCTTTTATTTTTTACGAAAAAATGGGTAGGTGCTCCCGCACCCACCCCAACATTTTATTTAGAACCTTTGTCTGATAGTAGGGATTCGAACCCTGAGAGGGCGCGAGCGTGGCGCAAAGGTCCGGTGGATCTGCCGCAGGCAGAGACACATCCCGCCTGGCGCATGCAAACCAGAAAAAACAGGACAGTACCCTACGTTATAGAGAACCGTCCCCTATATCATTTAGAACAGTTTTACCGGCTCGTAGGTGTCTTCTATCTTCGACAGCAGCTGCAGCGCGGTGCTGTCGTCTCTTTTGCCAGGCTTAATAATAACATCCTCAGACCTCATCTGCGGATACAGAGTCTGCATCAGCACAGCCTTGGCATGCCCTCTTTCCGCCGCGTGGTCGTAGATATAAAGGCTCCTGATATCCGGGCTCTCCAGCTGGTCCCTCTTTACTATGCGGAAGCGCCTCTCCGGAAGAGCCTTGTGCAGATCCCTTTCGATCTCCTCTATCCTGTCCTTCTTATCGATTATCTTGTAGTAAACGATCTCCGCCTCTTTGAGTATCTCTCCCTTAAGGTAGCTCCTGTAAGGAGAACGCTTCATGTTGTCATAAACTATGCGTTCCGGCTCTGTTATCTCCCCAACGTGGAAGATGCAGGTCTTATGCTTATGGATAGTGTAGATAAAGTAGCTTATACCCATATCCCCAAAAGTCTGCTCTAAAAGCGCCCTTCCGTCTTCAGCTATGGTCTGCTTCCAGGTAAAGTTATTGGTATTGGTATCGAAGATAGCCGCGCCGTCCATAACTATCACAGGCACTCTGAGCTTCACCTGCGTAAGCTGCATGGTAAAGAATGCCGGAGCGTGCTCTGATACGAGCCCTATCTTTGCGCCATCCTGGTACAGCTTGTTCAGCTTGAAAATTACCCTGGGATCCAGCTGTTCCATCCGGGAACCTATCAGATCCGCTGTCCTTGCGAATATCACCAGGTCCTCGTTTTTCTTTCTTGGGAGCCTGAAAACGTTTACAAGGATCGCTACCGTAGTCCCTATGAAAACGTCCCCGACCCGCAGAGCAGCCTGCTTGAGCGGCTCATCTATATCCGGGTAGCTTATAACTATACATAAAAACACTATCGCAGCAAGGCTGGATGCATCATTCTTGCCCAGCAGCACGGCAGTATACAGGGACATCATAGTTCCTACTGCCATAAGCGCGTACACAAGTGGTATGTGGCT
>JAFRWH010000351.1 GCA_017438085.1 Bacillota bacterium | reverse complement strand
CTCCGCAGGTCCCATAAGGCTCTGAGGAGGCAGTATGCGGGCTGCCTCGGTTACCGTAGGCACGCCGTTTTCGTCCAGAACCGATATCAGAGCTTCGCCGACGCCAAGGGACATTATCTTTTCCTCGGTGCTGAAGGCCGGGTTGGGGCGGAATGCTGATGCTGCTGCTTTGACCGCCCTTAGCTCTGAGGGCGTATAAGCTCTTAATGCGTGCTGCACCTTGTTGGAGAGCTGCGCCAGAACCTCGTCAGGAATGTCGGAAGGGCTCTGGGTCACAAAATATATGCCTATGCCCTTGGAGCGGATCAGCTTTATGACCTGAACTATCTTCTGGATCAGTGCTCTGGGCTCGTCATCGAAGAGCAGGTGAGCTTCGTCGAAGAAGAATACCATGCGGGGCTTGTCCAGATCACCCATCTCCGGGAGCTTTTCATACATGTCGCTTATCATCCAGAGCAGGAATGTGGAATATACTGTGGGGCTCTGGATGAGCCGGGAGCTTTCAAGTATGTTTATATAGCCTCTGCCGTCTTCAGCGCACTGCATCCAGTCGGAAAGCTCCAGTTCTGCCTCGCCGAATATGCATTCGCCGCCTTCCTGCTCAAACTGCAGCAGGGATCTCTGTATGGCGCCTATGGAGGCTGCGCTCACATTGCCATACAGGGTTGTGTATTCCTTCCGGTTATCCCCTACATACTTGAGTATGGCCCGGAGGTCCTTGAAGTCCAGAAGCTCAAGGCCGCTTTCGTCTGCGACCTTGAAGACTATATTGAGCACGCCCTGCTGGACCTCCGTGAGTCCCAGCAGCCTTGCCAGCAGCGTTGGCCCCAGGCTGGACACGCTGACCCTTACCGGATGCCCCTTGCTTCCGAAGATGTCCCAAAAGCGGGTGGGGTAGCTTTTGAATTCGAAACAGTCCTGCTGATTTTCTCCGTTTTCAGCACCTGCCTTAAGTCCGAAGCTTTCGATGCGTTTTACAAGCGTCTTCGTGGCGGCTCCGGGGCAGCACATGCCCGAGAGGTCCCCCTTGACGTCGCAGAAAAACACCGGTACACCCATGTCGGAAAAGGCCTCCGCCATCACCTTCATGGTGGTCGTCTTGCCAGTGCCTGTGGCTCCTGCTATAAGCCCGTGGCGGTTAGCCATTTCAGGCAGTATGTAAATATCCTTGCCTGAGCTTGCCAGCCAGATCTTGCCGTCTTTTAACATAGCTTGTCCTTTCTGCCGCCTATGGGCAGGCCTCAGCCTCTACTGCTCAATAAAGTCGAAATACATGAATCTTTCGCCTGCCTCGTCCAGATAGAGGCAGATACGCCTTAGTATGCTGTTGTCCATAGCCTTAAAGCATTTGTCAGTCAGCGTGCTGCTGGCGAAAAAGCGTACATAATCCATGGCGGGGTGGAAGAATATGCTTTGGGCTTTGCCCTGTGCGTCAGCGTTCTTCATGCGCTTTATGATGCCGTCGCCGTCATATTCGGACTGAACGCTGTCTGCCGGGGTCGGAACATACCAGACCGTGCGGTCTTCCATCTTATGGCCATCCACGATGCCCTTCTTCTCCATGTAGGGGCTCTGCTGATATACCACGTCGAAGCGCTTGTTAGCTTCCGCGATGGCAACCCCGGTGGCTCCGTAGTGGGGAAATTCAAAGAAATAGTATTTCCAGCCCATGGCGTCTGCAATGGCTATAGCTTCATCCATGCGTTCTCCTGCCTGCTCTGCGCTGAGCTTTGCATCTGCATCGAATTCCCAGCCGTCAGCGCTGACCTGATCACCTCTCTGGTGGGTGAGTCCATGCAGTCCTATGCGGCCTCCGCAGTTCACAAGCACATCCATGGAGTAAACAAAGTCTGTATTGTAGAAGCTAAGGTCCTTGCTGATGTCGTTTACAACTCCTTCACCCGGGTTCACGTATTTAGGTATCCAGGCAATGTAAAAGCCGCCGGAGGCTTCCTGCAGGAATTTCCCGAACATGCGAAGCTTTTCCAGATTCTCGTGGGTAAAACGTCCGTTGGACCCGTTGTCAGCCATTATATCTTCCAGCCTGATATATGCTGCTTTTGCATCCGCGGGGGCAGTGCTCTGACTTATCTGAAAATCCGTGCTTCCTCTGTAAAGCGCAACGGTCCCCACATCGTTAAAGTAGGCATAGACCCCGAAGAGCCTGTCTGCATCTGCGAGAGATATATAGAAGCGCTCCTGTATCTGATATGCAGACCAGCGCAGATCCTCTTCCTTAAAATCCATATTTATGCCAAGAGCCTCTGAAACCACATTCGTGCAGAGATAAGCCCTGTTTCCTATGGTATGCAGAGTGTCCTCCAGATTTTCGCCGCTGAAGCGCAGAATGTATTCCGAATCGAATTCGGGCTCCGGGTAGAGGATGACGATGGGCTCCGGCTCTTCTATAGCAGGCTCTGTGACTGTAATCCCGGGTTCCGGTTTTATATCCGCGTCAGACTCCGTTTTATCCTGACCGCAGGCTGACAGGCACAGCAGCAGTATGAGCAGAATTATAATAAAAGCATGTTTTCTCATAGAGAATATCCCTTCTGAAACAATATATTAAATTTTACCATCAGCGAAACGGTGCGTCAATCGCGCCCTGCAGCAGCCCGGGGTCCGGGGCGTCTTTTGATTTGCTTTTCTTTTTTTTATGCTGTAAACTGTTTCTGCGCAAAAGCGCCTTGAATCGCAAATTACACTGCTTCACGGAGGGACCCATGAGGATCAATAAATACATCGCGTCTGCCGGACTTGCTTCCCGCAGAGGCGCAGACGAGCTTATAAAAAACGGAAATGTAAGGGTGAACGGCGCGGTTCTTACCGAGCCCGGCTACGATGTTCAGGAGGGTGACGTCGTTCTTGTCAACGGAAGGCCTGTGGAGTCCAGCGAAAAGCTGGTCTATTACGCGCTGAATAAGCCCGCCGGCTTCATTACCACTGCCAGCGAGGAACAGGGCCGTCCCACGGTGCTGGATCTGATGACCGACGTGACCGTGCGGGTATTTCCTGTGGGAAGGCTTGACGGAGCAAGCACCGGCCTTCTTATAATGACCAACGACGGAAGTCTGAGCTATCACATCTCGCACCCCAAAAATAAGGTGTGGAAGAGCTACAAGGTGCTGATAGACGGCGCCATAAGCCTGGATAAGATAGAAGAGCTGAAGAACGGCGTGGATATTGGCGGATATACCACAAAGCCAGCCGAGGTGGAGCTGAAAAAGCAGACAAAGGGGACATCCCTGCTGGAGATTAAGATCAGCGAGGGAAAGAACCGCCAGATACGCCGCATGATCAAGGCCGTGGGCTTCAACGTGATAGAGCTGCAGCGCACCGCCATAGGAAAGGTGCAGCTTGGCCGTCTCAAAGAGGGCGGCTACAGAAAGCTCAGCAAGGAAGAGATTGAGTACCTTAAGAACTGTTAAGGTATGAGCATCCTCGCGGCGGATGTCTTTTTGAAGTCCTTTGCACCCCACAAAATGATGGTCTGTCCGGCCATAATAACCAAAGCTCTGCGGATAGAAACGCAGAGCTTTTTCTATTAGGATATAGGCAGATTCTCGGGAAAGAATTAGTTGGCAGGGAGCAGGGCAAGAGGCGCTGCTTCATGATAATTTAAAACAGGAGGAAAAATCATGGCACTTTCACTGGATTCCAAGATCAAGGACATTATGAGATCCCCGGAGGGCAAGGCAGTTATGGAAAAGTGGGCACCCGGATCCACAAGCGATCCCAGAATGAAGCTGGTTGGCGCGCTCACTTACAGAAAGCTGCTCAGCTATCCTGAATCTGCAGAGGTAGCAGCTCATGCTGATGAGATCGATGCAGATCTGAGAGCCTGCTCAAAATAATCTAGACATATTTATCCGGAAGGAGCTTTCCCCGTCGTATTATCCCGGGGAGGGCTCTTTTTATCTGCCGGGGAAACTCCTCATGACTTCTTCAAGATCAAGTGCTTTCAGCAATATCTCAAGCTGCAGACGCTGTTCCGGATCATTAAGGTCCACATTCATCTCCTTTTCTATGCGCTCTATGCGGTCTAAAAGCGTGGATCTGTGGATGAAAAGCCTCTGAGCGGCTGCAGTGTAGGAAAGATTCTCTTCGAGCAGCACGCGAAGGGTCTCAAGATATGATACGGGAGACTTTTCGTCATGCTCGAAAACTGCTTTCAGCCCCTCTGGATAGTAGGCTTCTGCAGGCAGATCACCAAGAGAATTAATTATCATTTCTGTGAGAGCGTAGCTGGAGAAGTAGAAGACATTATCGTTGGGATTAAGAAGCAACCCATCTTCCAGAGCCGAACGAGCCTGCATATAGTGCATTCTTATATTGAATAGCTCGGTGAATTCTGTAGAGACGCCGGTACAGAGCTGCATGCTGCCGCAAAATTCTTTCAGACTGCGCTGCAGCTTGAGCTTATGGTCCTTGCTCTTTTCGGATACATTCATAAAGGCTGCTATGGAATCATCGTAAATAAATGCAGTCGAATCTTTAAAGCTTTCTTCGAAAATATCGCAGATATAACTCATAGGAAGCTGCTGCTTGCGGGCGCTTCGCATGCATAGGCAGATATACACAGCACTGCTGTTTGAGGTCTGCAGAAGTGCCCTCTGGGTCCGCCCCAGGGGCTGCTCTGAAAGTATGCACTGCATTACGCTTTTTATACCGATCTGGCTCTCCCCAATGATACCGGGATGGTGTTCCATTGCAAGGTTTATAAAATCAGCCAGAGCTTCGGCCAGCAGTGACAGGCTTTTGGGTGCTTCTGAGTTGCTGAGATCTATGCAGAGGCAGCCCTGATAACTGTCATTCCGATCAAAAAGGTTTAAACAAAGCACCGGCTTGTCGAAAAGCTTAAGTGTAAACGCCCCCTTACGATCGGTCTGCAGATCTGATGCAGAAAGATACTTGCTTAGTGATTCAGGATTCAGATTTGCGCTGCCCTCCTGCATCCAATCGCTGTCCTGTCTGCCGCTTGATGCAACAAATCTGAAGGCTCCATCCAGCACATACAGGGGATGTCTCAGCACTGCTGCGGAGTCTTTTATGAGGCGTGCCGGGTCTCCGGTCTCCAGGGCGGTCCTGGTCATCTTCCGCTCCCAGTCATCATACTTGTTGAATATCTGATGGAGATAGTCACAGACTTCAAAAAAGTCAGCCTTCTCTTTTATTATGATAAGAGTCATCCTTTCCCTATAGTAGTTAAGGGTCAGACTCTCCCCTATACAGACCAGCACCGCATTTTTGCGGATAACTGGTCTTTTGGGCAGATGTTCGACGGTGGCAAGGTAAAGTCTGTTCTCCTGAAAATCATCATCTCCATCCATATAGAATCGAGGCCTTTCAACAAGCACTTCTGAGCCGCATGCGCCGGATAGCTCTGTTTTATAGCACCTGGACAATTCTTCATATATAAGGTCCGCGTTCAGTTTCATTTCTTTCTCCTTTTAAATTCCGCCCGGAAGATCATGCCGGGATCTTTTTCAGTATAACATAGGCCACCCCTCATTTTGTAGGTCTATGGCATAAAAATAACAGAGAAACTGCGTATTTTCAGGAACCCCTTAAACGTATTAGTATCACAACAAAGATATTCTGTCCCGAGGATATTCTGCTTAAAACGTCAGGTTGCAAAAAGGAGACAACAATATGGCATTCACAAAAAGCGACAAAGGCATGCTGGAGGGCTACATTAAACAGGCTAGACCCTTCCAGGACATGTTTTCAGTAAAGGGCAAGGTGGCTCTGGTTACCGGAGGTTCCTCCGGCTTGGGCTTCGACATCACACTCAGACTGCTGCAGGGCGGAGCCAAGGTGGTTATCGCTTCCTATTCAGAGCTGGAGGCTGAGTCCAGCATCCCCCTTCTGGAGGAGCAGGGCTTTAAGGGTTCCGTGGCATTCAAGCTCACCGACGTAAGTAAGGAAGCTCAGGTAAAGGAGCTTGTTGACTTTACGGTCGAGACCTTTGGAAGCCTTGATATTTTTGTAAACTGCGCTGCTGTATGGAACTATGCTCACATTTACGACATAGACGAAAGAGATGTAAGAAAGGTCTTCGATGTAAATGTAATGGGTGCTTTCTTCGGCGTGAAGCACGTAAGCAAATATATGAAAGAAAACGGCATCCGCGGCAAGATGGTACTCATCTCCTCCAACTGCCCGGTAATGCCTTACCCTGTATTCGGCGGTTACCCCCACTATGCATCCAGCAAGGCAGCGGTCATGGGCCTCACCACTGAAGCCGCCAAGGAGCTGAAGCGCTTCGGCATCATGGTCAACAGCATCGCCCCCGGCGCAATGGTAACTCCCGGCTCTGCCGGCAATCTTGCAAGCAGCTATCTGACCGAGGAGCAGCAGGATGAGTTCTATGAAGAACTGATGGTATGGCAGACAGACGGCCAACTGCCTGTGGATCAGATCGGTATCATGGCATACACCTTCTGCACCCCCGCATCCGACGGCATCACAGGTGAGGTCGTCATGGTAGACGGCGGACAGACCCACAATATCGTAAGCTATCAGGCGGCCATCGACCAGTATCCGCCCGAGGAGGAATAGGAGAAAAAAATGAGTAAAAAGATTAACGAAAGGATACCTTCAAATTCCGGCGACGGCGCAGGCTTTAAGCAGTTCAACGCTGTCCAGTCCCCCTGGAACAAGCTTATGAGCTACCAGGATGCGCTGCACTATGCCTCCCGCTTCGAGGCGGTGCTCAGTGCCGCTGTAGCCCAGGCCTACAGGATCATAATCCCCGACTATGCCACTAGAGCCTCCGAGATGTGCAAGGAAGCCTATGGCAGGCTTTTCTACACTGGTATCAACTATCCCAACGATGATGGCTTCGGGATTCATCCCTTTATGTGCGGTTCTTATCCCGGTGCCCTTATAGGAGACAAGGGAGATGACGCTCTGCTGATGTGCGGTCGCTGCCAGGATTTCGGCACCTACCGCTGCGAGAAGGAACTGGATGTATGCGACTGGGATATCGTGGGCTCAGAGCTTTGCAGAGCCACCACCATGTCCCTCCAGGGTCAGGCTGACGCTACAGAGACCCGCCACCGCAAGGGTCACAAGCTGGACTACCTGATGGTCGAGGCTAAAGGCTGCGGCGACAGACACTGCCGCATCATAGCTGAGAGCCGTGAGAAGTATCCTGCTCCTGATCATGAGCTCTGGCAGAGCTTCGGCCCAGCGGTATCCGACCAGTACAAGAAATTCACGGAGGAGGAGGACTGCGTTTCCGAGTCCATGATGTTCCGCGAGGAATGCGACTATAAATTCGTCAACGGCACCAACAACGAGACTGATTCCTCCAACCAGATGATAAACCTCAGCACCGCCGCCTCTCTTTACCTGCTTCCCGCCATCGACAACGCGGTAAAGCTGGGCTATACCACCCCTGAACAGGCTGAGTGGATCAAAAAGTGCGTCCTGGAGGCAGCGGGCAAGGCTATGTTCGGCGAAAGATATGCCATCAGAGCCTGCAGAGACTGGCTGGGCGTGCCTGATTCCATCGGTGAGGACGGAAGACTGCTGGGCGGCGTCATCGAAATGCTGCTCCAGTCCCTGGTCTGCGGCTACGAGATAGAGGCCTTCAACGAAAACGAAGTAATTTACGTCATCAACCGCGGCGATCTGGCTATTACCGGCTGCCAGCCCCTTTGCGAAGCCCACCTCTACATGTGGCAGGGTATGGTAAAGACTCTGGTGAACGCACAGTGGAGCGTCTGGGAGGAGGATTCCCCCAAGGGCAAGATGCGCATCAAAATTGCAAAAAAGATCGACAAGTTCATGTAAGGGAGGCGCAAAATGTATAAGAATATATTCAAGGACGACGAATGGAAGCGCTCCGAACACATGGCTGTCCGGGAGTGCGTGGGATACTATCTCTTCACCCATCAGCTGATGGAGGTCCAGGGGGAGGATGCAAAGCGCTTTCTGGACTACATGCTGCCCAATGATATAGCAGGCCTTGAGGTGGGGCGGGACCGCTACACCACCATGCTGGACGACAATGGTGAGATCATAGATGATGTGGTGGTCATGCGTATGGATGAGGACCGCTACTGGGTCTCAACTCTTTACGGCACCAAAATGGACGACTGGTTCTATTTCCATTCGGACGGTTTTGATGTGGACTGCTCCGAGATAACCGAGGACTGGCACATGTTTGCTGTTCAGGGTCCGAAGTCTAAGGAAGTGATCAGTTCTATTCTTGAGGACGGCGAGCCGGGACTCAAGTTCTTCAGGCACAGGAGCGCTCAGATCGCAGGAAAGAGCATCATACTCAATCGTGCAGGCTTTACTGGTGAGAAGTGGGGCTATGAAGTCTACTGCGCTGCAGAGGATGCAGATGATGTGCAGGATGCTATAGATGCTGCAGTGAAGGCTGCCGGCGGCAAGGAGGTGACAGAATTTCAGGTATTCGCCTGGACCCTGCCCACAGAAGCCGGCTTTTACTACATGAGGGACCTGGCTCATACCAATCCCTTTGAGGTGGGTCTTGCGGACAACATCAACTGGGATAAGGATTTCCTTGGAAAGTCTGCTCTGCTGAAGGTAAAGGAAAACGGCCCTGCCAGGGAAATGCTTGGATTTGAAGTCTGCGATGAAAACCAGGATTTCTACATCCGCGCCAAGCAGTATGGCGGCCCGGGAGAGCCCATATTTATTGACGGGGAAGAAGAGGAGATCGGACGAGTCTCCAAGCTTGTGTACTCCTATGTAAAGAATGTAAACAATGGTTACATTCTTGCAAAGAAGGATAAACTGCATGTCGGAGACAAGATAAAGATACACGGCTTTGACTGTGTCATAACTGAAAGAAACTGGCTGTAAGAAACAAAAAAAGAAAGTGTCCTGCTATTTACAGCGGGGCACTTTTTGCTTGCAAATACCGAGGCCGAGGCTTCATAATATAGGTGGAGGGAATCAT